>NZ_JBOZRT010000133.1:0-3921 GCF_050789165.1 Azospirillum sp. | reverse complement strand
CTTGACGTTGGCGGTCTCCACACCCGAGCCGTCCGCCTTCACGCGGATCTTCACGTTGTAGTCGACCACCCGCTTCACCGGGACGAGAATTTTCATGTCCGACCCTTGATCTATACGGACCCGTACGGGCCCCAAAAACGGGCAGCTTTCGCAGTGCGGCGAACGATAGGATCAGTTTCGGAACCTGTCAACGTCGCCTATACCGTAGGCAATAATGTTGTCAGCGGTTCCCGCCCGGCACCCACAGCACGTCGGCGGCACCGTTGCCGTTCAACCGCCGGCTGAGCACGAACAGGTGGTCGGACAGGCGGTTGGCGTACTTGATCGCGGCCGGATTGACCGGCTCGTGCAGCGCCAGCTCGGTCATCAGCCGCTCGGCGCGGCGGACCACGGTGCGGGCGAGGTGCAGGTGCGCCGCGGCCGGCGAGCCGCCCGGCAGGATGAACGAGGTGAGCGGCGCCAGGGTCTCGTTCATGGCGTCGATCTCGCGCTCCAGCCGGTCGACCTGGGAGTCGAGGATGCGCAGCGGCGGGTACTTGGGATCGGCCTCCTCCGGCGTGCAGAGGTCGGCGCCGAGGTCGAACAGGTCGTTCTGGACGCGCGCCAGCATGGAGTCGGCGTCCGCGTCGTCGCGGGTGTGCAGGCGGGCGAGGCCAACCACCGCGTTGGCCTCGTCCACGGTGCCGTAGGCGGCGACGCGCAGGTCGTGCTTGGGCACCCGCGCGCCGTTGCCGAGCGAGGTCTCGCCGCGGTCGCCGCCGCGGGTGTAGATGCGTGTCAGCTTGACCATGCGTTACGCCGCCTGGGTGATGAGGGCGAGGATGAACAGCACGATGGCCAGCCCTTGCAGCCCGACGCGCAGCCGCATCATACGGTTGGAGTTGCGCCGGTCGGACTCGCCGCCGCGCGCCATGAAGAACAGGCCGGCGAACAGCGAGGCCAGCAGCGCCGCCATGGCCAGACCCATCAGGATCAGGAAGAATCCGCTCATGATCCGGATATAGCGCGGTCTGGAGCATACAGCCAGTGCGGCGCGCGGCCGCTCACGGCCGCGTGATGTCCGCGTCCGCCGCGGTGCGGGATGACCTGGGGGCCGTTCCTGTTGCATAGTGCGGCGTGCACGAGAGGGAGGCGGAGCGGTGCGGCGACGGACGTTCTTGAAGGCGGCGGCGGGCTCCGCCGTGGCGGCGCGACTCGGATCGCCCCGGGGGCCGGCCCTGGCGCAGGCGCCGGACGCGGCGCGCTTCCCGGACGGCTTCCTGTGGGGCTGCTCCACCTCGTCCTACCAGATCGAGGGCGCCACCGACGCCGACGGGCGGGGGGCGAGTGTCTGGGACACCTTCAGCCGCACGCCCGGCAAGGTGCTGAACGGCGACACCGGCGACACCGCCTGCGACCACTACCACCGCTGGCCGGAGGACGTCGCCCTGATGGCGCGCGCCGGCATGCGCGCCTACCGCTTCTCGGTGGCGTGGCCGCGCGTGCTGCCGAACGGCACCGGGCCGGCGAACGCGGCGGGGCTGGACTTCTACGACCGGCTGGTGGACGGGCTGCTGAAGGCCGGCATCGAGCCGTGGCCGTGCCTGTACCACTGGGACCTGCCGCAGGTCTTGCAGGACAAGGGCGGCTGGACCAACCGCGAGATCGCCGGCTGGTTCGCGGATTACGCCCAGGTGGTGGCCGGAAGGCTCGGCGACCGGGTAGCCAACTGGGTGATGCTGAACGAGCCGTCGGTGGTCGCCATCTTCGGCCACGGCATGGGCACGCACGCGCCGGGGCTGACCGGGCGGGCCACCTGCGTGGCGGCGCTGCACCACCAGAACCTCGCCCAGGGCGCCGCGTTGCAGGCGCTGCGCGCGGCCGGCCGGGGCTGGAAGCTCGGCACCGTGCTCAGCCTGCAGCCGGTGAAGCCGGTCGGCGGGCTGGAGGCCAACCGGCCCGCGGCGGCGCTGTGGGACGCTGTGTGGAACCGCTCCGGCCTCGACCCGCTGTTCCACGGCCGCATCCCAGAGCTGCTGGCCGCCGACTTCGAGCCGCTGGTCAAGCCCGGCGACCTGGAGCTGATCCGCCAGCCGATCGATTTCCTGGGCATCAACTACTACAGCCGCATGCACCAGCAGCCCGATCCCGGCGGCCTGTTCGGCACCGGCTACGGCCCGGCGCCGGAAGGGGTGAAGCGCACCGGCATGGGCTGGCCGGTCGAGCCCGACGGCCTCACCGAGCAGTTGCTGGAGCTGCGCGACCGCTACGGCAACCCGCCCGTCTACCTGACCGAGAACGGCGCCGACTACTACGACTGGATCGGTCCGGAGGGGAAGGCGGAGGACGGCGAGCGCATCTTCTTCATCCGCGACCACCTGCTGGCCGGCCACGCGGCGATCCGGCAGGGGGCGAACCTCAAGGGCTGGTTCGTGTGGACCCTGCTCGACAACTTCGAGTGGGCGGAGGGCTACAGCCGCCGCTTCGGCCTCGTCCAGGTCGACCGGCAGACCATGGCGCGCACGCCCAAGGCCAGCTACCACTGGTTCGCCGACGCCATCCGGCGCAATGGGGTGGCGCTGGCGTAATCAGAACGCCCGCATCGCGTCCTCGACGCGGGCGAGGTGCTGGGCGCGCTTCTCCGCCGTCGTGCGGTCCATGTCGTAGAGCGCCAGGTAGTCCACCCGCGCCCGCGGCGCGCAGGCGGTCAGCACGCCGGCCTTGAGGATGCGGCGCGCCGGGTTGCGCATGTACAGCTCGGCCAGCCACCAGGGGGAGCCGAAGCTGGTCAGCACCGCCACCTTGCGCAAGTCCTTCAGCAGCGGCTCGATCCGCCCGCCGGCGCGGTCGTGGCGGAAGGCGACGCCCGGCGCCCACACCCGGTCGAACCAGCCCTTCAGGATCGCCGGCGTGTCGAACCACCAGTGCGGATACGTCAGCACCAGCCCCTGCGACGCCCGCAGCCGCCGCACCAGCGCCTCCACCGCCGTGGCGTCGTAATCCGCGTCGAAGTAGGCGGCGCGTTCGGCCGCGGTGAGCGCCGGCTCGAACCCCTCGGCGTAGAGGTCGGTCTCGGTCACCTCGTGGCCGGCGCGGCGCAGCGCCGTCATGGCCGTGCGGTGCACGGCGGCGGCGAAGCTGTCGGGAAGGGGATGGGCGAGGACCGCCTGGACGCGCACGCCATGCTCTCCGGGAAGGAAGGACGGGGACGATAACATGCACCGCGCGCCCGCGCGTGCTAGATTGCCCGCCTCGTCCGAAGGTCCGAGCCCGCAGCCCCATGCCGCCCAAGCCGCCGCCGCAACCCACCCGCTTCGCCATCCAGAAGGCGCGCGGCAAGGGCTGGAAGACGCTGGAGGTGGGCGAGGACCTGAAGCAGGCCGAGGCGCGCTTCGACCTGATGGTCAAGGTGAACCCGCGGGCGTATTTCCGCCTCGTCCAGCTCGACCACAACCCCGCGGCCGATTTCGAGGGAATGGAGTTCAACTGGACCCTGATCCACCTCTACGACCCGACCAAGGGCCCGACCAAAGGCAGGAGCGCGCGGCCCGCCGCCAAGCCGGCGAAGGCGCCGAATCGGCGCAAGGAGAAGGTGCCGCTGCCGGTGCGCTTCTATGTGGGCGTGGTGGTGCTGGGCCTGATGGCCGGCGCGCTGGTGTACCTGCGCTGGGGCCTGGGGGCGCCGTAAGATGGCTTTCCGAACGTCACGGCCGTCATCCCCGCGAAGGCGGGGATCCAGGACAGAGCCCCGGCAGGGGCGACATGAGTCGTGTGGCTCGCGAACGCGAGCACTGGATCCCCGCTTCCGCGCACGACTGTCCGGGGAAAAGAGCGCGGTTGCATTCCTTCGCTTCTCTCAACCGTCATCCCCGCGAAAGCGGGGATCCAGGAGAGTTGGCAAGGGGTTGATTTCCCAAGGTTCTCTGGATCCCCGCTTTCGCG
>NZ_JBOZRT010000132.1:0-91473 GCF_050789165.1 Azospirillum sp. | reverse complement strand
TCAGCAGCCCGGCGAAGCCGATCAGCAGGTTGAAGGCGCAGGCGAACAGCGCGAAGCACAGCACCTTCATCAGGAACACCGGGTACAGCACGAACGGTGCGGCCACCAGCACGGCCAGCACCACCGCGGCGGCGATCCACGGCGTCGGCGAGGCGTCGGTGCGGAGGCCGGCGCGGACGCCGGTGCGCGTGGCGGTGTGGGTGTCGGTCGCCATGTCTTACCTCTCGCGCCCGAACAGGCCGGCGGGCTTCAGCAGGAGTACGATCGCCATCACGACGAAGATCACGATGTTGGAGGCCTCGGGGTAGAAGACCTTGGTCATCCCCTCCAACAGGCCCAGGCCGAATCCGGTGACGATGGCGCCCATGATGGACCCCATGCCGCCGATCACCACCACCGCGAACACCACGATGATGAGGTTGGATCCCATCAGCGGGTTGACCTGATAGATGGGGGCCGCCAGCACGCCGGCCAGCCCCGCCAGCGCCACGCCGAAGCCGTAGGTCAGCGTGATCATGACGGGCACGTTGATGCCGAAGGCCTGCACCAGCACCGGGTTCTCCGTCGCGGCGCGCAGGTAGGCGCCCAGCCGCGTCCGCTCGATCAGGAACCACGTGGCGAGGCAGACCACCAGCGACGCCACCACCACCCAGGCGCGGTAGTTGGGCAGGAACATGAAGCCGAGGTTCTGCCCGCCCTTCAGCGCGTCGGGAATCGGGTAGGGCATGCCGCTCGACCCGTACCAGTGCCGGAACATGCCCTCGATGATCAGCGCCAGACCGAAGGTCAGCAGCAGGCCGTAGAGATGGTCCAGCTTGTAGAGCCGGCTGAGCAGCGTCTTCTCCAGCAGGATGCCGAAGGCCCCGACGATCAGCGGCGCCACCAGCAGCGCCGGCCAGTAGCCGAGCCCGACCGTGGTCAGCAGCCACCACGCGACGAACGCGCCCAGCATGTAGAGCGCGCCGTGCGCGAAGTTGATGACGTTCAGCATGCCGAAGATCACCGCCAGCCCGAGGCTGAGCAGCGCGTAGAACGAGCCGTTGATGAGCCCCAGCAGCAACTGTCCGAACAGCGCCTGCGGCGGGATGCCGAACACAGTCCCCATCGCGTCCCTTTCCCTTTTATGGTTCTTGCCCCCTCCCCCCCGGCCCCTCTCCCGCGAGGGGAGAGGGGTGACCGGAAGCCCCTCTCCCCCTGCGGGAGAGGGGTTGGGGAGAGGGGGATCGTCTTAGCCGCTCAGCTTGCAGCCGCTCTGTTCCAGCGTGAAGAAGGCCTCGTCGCCCGGGATGGTGCGCAGGATCTGGTAGTAGTCCCACGGGCCCTTCGACTCGCTCGGCTTCTTGACGCGGGCCAGGTACATGTCGTGCACCATGCGGCCGTTGGCGAGGATCTTGCCGTTCTTGGCGAACATGTCGTTGACCGGCGTCTCCTTCATCTTCTTGGAGACGGCCAGGCCGTTGTCGGTGCCGGCGGCCCCGATGGCCTTCAGGTAGTGCCGCACGGCGGAGTAGGTGCCGGCCTGCACCATGGTCGGCATCTTACCGGTCTTCTCCATGTACTTCTTGGACCAGGCGCGCTTCTCGTCGTCCATGTCCCAGTAGAAGCCGGTGGTCAGCACCAGGTCCTGCGCGACGTTGAGGCCGAGCGCGTGCACGTCGGAGAGGAACAGCAGCAGGCCGGCGAGCTTCTGGCCGCCCTGGGTGATGCCGAACTCGGCCGCCTGCTTGATCGAGTTGATGGTGTCGCCGCCGGCGTTGGCGAGGCCGATCACCTTGGCGCCGGAGCCCTGCGCCTGCAGCAGGAAGGACGAGAAGTCGGCGGTGTTCAGCGGATGCCGCACCGCGCCCTTCACGGTGCCGCCGGCCGCCTTGACCTCGGCCATGGTGTCGGCCTCGAGCTGGTGGCCGAAGGCGTAGTCGGCGGTGAGGAAGAACCAGCTGTCGCCGCCCTCCTTCACCATGGCGCGGCCGGTGCCGACGGCCAGCGCGCGGGTGTCGTAGGCCCAGTGGAAGCCGGTCGGCGAGCAGGCGTCGCCGGTCAGGCGCGAGGTCGCCGGGCCTTCCATCAGGAAGACCGTCTTCTTCTCCTTCGTCACCTCCTGAACGGCCAGCGCGACGCCGGAGTTCGGCACATCGACGATGACGTCCACACCCTCGGTGTCGATCCACTGGCGGGCGATGTTGGAGCCGATGTCCGGCTTGTTCTGGTGGTCGGCGGTGATGATCTCGATCGGCTTGCCGGCGATCTTGTTGCCGAACTCCTCCGCCGCCATGCGCGCGGCGACGGCCGAGCCCTCGCCGCCCAGGTCGGCGTACAGGCCGGAGCGGTCGTTCAGCACGCCGATCTTGACCTTGTCGCCGGAAATGCCCTGGGCCTGCGCGGTGCCCGCCATCAGCGCCGCGACGGCCACGCCGGCCAGAAGAATGCGTCCCATCATCGTGTAAACCTCCCGATGTTTTTTAAGTGATTGTCAGACGCCCAGACGCTCGTGCAACTGGTCCATCCTGGCTGCGAGCTGGTCGTTGGGGATCATGTCCACGACCTGCCCGTCCTCCATCACGTAATGGCGGTCGGCCAGCGTGGCGGCGAAGCGGAAGTTCTGCTCGACCAGCAGGACGGTGAACCCCTTCTCCTTCAGCGTGCGGATCACCCGGCCGATCTGCTGGATGATGACCGGCGCCAGCCCTTCCGTCGGCTCGTCGAGCAGCAGCAGCCGCGCCCCGGTGCGCAGGATCCGGGCGATGGCCAGCATCTGCTGCTCGCCGCCCGACAACCGGGTGCCTTGGCTGCGCAGGCGCTCCTTGAGGTTGGGGAAGAGTTCGAAGATCTCCGCGACGCTGAGGCCCCCCGGCTGCACCTGCGGCGGCAGCATCAGGTTCTCCTCGACGTCGAGGCTGGCGAAGATGCCCCGCTCCTCCGGCACGAAGCCGATGCCGAGCCGGCCGATGCGGAAGGGCGCCAGCCCGAGAAGCTCCTTGCCCTGCAGGCGGATCGAGCCCTCGGCGCGCGGCACGATGCCCATGATCGAGCGCAGCGTCGTCGTCTTGCCCGCCCCGTTGCGGCCGAGCAGCGTCACCACCTCGCCCGCCGGGACCGAGAGCGTGACACCGTGCAGGACGTGCGACTCGCCGTAGTAGGCGTGCAGGTCCCTGATTTCCAGCATCGCCTCAGGCATGCCCGGTCCCCATATAGGCTTCCATGACCCGCTGGTTCTTCGAGACCTCGGAATAGGCCCCCTCGGCCAGGATCTCGCCGCGCGCCAGCACGGTGATGCGGTCGGACAGCTCGGCCACCACCGACAGGTTGTGCTCGACCATCAGGATGGTGCGGTCGGCGGAAACCCGGCGGACCAGCGCGGCGATCCGTCCGATGTCCTCGTGCCCCATGCCGGCCATCGGCTCGTCGAGCAGCAGCATCTCCGGCTCCAGCGCCAGCGTCGTGGCGATCTCCAGCGCGCGCTTGCGGCCGTAGGGCAGCTCGGCGGCGGTGTGCCCGGCGTAGTCGGAGAGGCCGACGTCCTCCAGCAACTGCAGGGCGCGGTCGTTGAGGCCGTCCAGCACGCGCTCGGTCTTCCAGAACTGGAAGGAGTTGCCGAGCGGCCGCTGCAGCGCGACGCGCACGTTCTCCAGCACGCTCAGGTGCGGGAACACCGCCGAGATCTGGAAGGAGCGCACGAGGCCCATGCGGGCGATGTCCGCGGGCCTGGTTCCGGTGATGTCCTGGCCGTTGTAGACGATGGTGCCGCCGGTCGGCGGCAGGAACTTGGTGAGCAGGTTGAAGACGGTCGTCTTGCCGGCCCCGTTCGGGCCGATCAGCGCGTGGATGGTGCCGCGGCGCACCTGCAGGTTCACGTCCCGCACGGCCAGGAAGCCGCGAAACTCCTTCGTGAGGCCGCGCGTCTCCAGGATCACGTCTCCCGGCATGTCCCTCCCCTTTTCCCCGACTGGCCTGTCCGCGCGTGGTGCACAGGGTCGGCCGCGGCTTTGTTCTATGTAGCGATAATTTGCTACAGAAAGGGTGTTTGAAAAGCCCTAATTTTCGTCGGCCCGGCGGCGGCTTGCCGCAGAATTGAAAAAGGCCGCCCCATGGATATCCCATGGGACAGCCTTTTCTATTCTGTACGTACGATCACGCTGCACACGCGGACGGCCCGCGCACTGTCAAGCGCCGCGGGCCGCCGGAACGGGGCGGGGACCTGGAACCGTGGTGCGCGTCAGGCGGCCGAAGTCAGTGGAAAGCCGCTGTAGTCCAGCGAGGCCGACCAGAAGCGCTCCAGCTTGCGCAGGGTCTCGTTGGCCTTGGTCAGTTCCTCGTCCGAGAAGCCGGCCTTCTCCAGCGCGGTCAGGTGCCGCTCGAACATGCGGCTGATCTTCTCGCGCAGATCGAGGCCCTTCTCCGACAGGCGCACCCGCACCGAGCGGCGGTCGTGCGGCGAGCGCTCCTGCCCGAGATAGCCGTTCTCGACCATCTTCTTCACGTTGTACGACACGTTCGAGCCGAGATAGTAGCCGCGGGCGGTCAACTCGCCCACCGTCATCTCATCCTCGCCGATGTTGTAGAGGATCAGGCTCTGGACGTTGTTGATGTCCTGGATGCCCAGGCGATCCAGTTCCGTCTTCAGCACCTCGAGAAAGTGGCGGTGGAGCCTTTCGATCAAGAGGATGCTCTCGTAGTAGGGTTTACGCACCGCGGTCTCCTTTGCCTCGTACCTGTAGACGGTCCCCGCCGGGGCCGCTCCGGGCACCTTAAGAGAGATTAACCGATCATTCGCCGGCAATCATCTTAATAATGCCCGAAAAGTCCACACCGGACCGTCCACCGTTGCAGAAAAGTGCGTACAGTGAGGCCGCCTCCGCGCCCAGCGGAGTCGCGGCACCACTTTGCGAGGCGGCCTGCTGGGCCAGCCGCAGGTCCTTGAGCATCATCGCCGCCGTAAAGCCGGCCTGATAGTCCCGATTCGCCGGGGACGTCGGCACCGGACCGGGCACCGGACAGTAGCTCGTCATCGACCAGCACTGCCCCGACGACTTGGAGGCGATGTCGAAGAGCTTCTGCGCGTCGAGCCCGAGCGACTTCGCCAGCACGAACGCCTCGGACACGGCAATCATCGAAATGCCAAGAATCATATTGTTACAAATTTTGGCGGCCTGCCCCGTCCCGCTGGCGCCGGCGTGCACGATGGTCTTGCCCATGGCCTGGAGAATCGGCTCGGCCCGCTGGAACGCCGCCTCCTCGCCGCCGACCATGAAGGTCAGCGTGCCGGCCGTGGCGCCGCCCACGCCGCCCGACACCGGCGCGTCGACCATGGCGAGCCCGGCGTCGGCCGCCGCCTTGGCGACGGCTCGCGCGCTCTCCACGTCCACGGTCGAGCAGTCGATCAGCAGCGCCCCCTGGCGTACCGCCGCCATGACGCCGCCGGAACCGGTGTAGACGTCGCGGACGTGCTGCCCGGCCGGCAGCATGGTCACCACCACCTCGGCATCCCGAGCCGCCTCGGCCGCGCTCGCCGCCACGGCGACGCCGGCCGCCTTCGCCTTGTCCAGGTTCTCGGCCATCATGTCGAATCCGGCCACGCGGTGCCCGGCCTTGACCAGATTGGCGGCCATCGGGCCGCCCATGTTCCCCAACCCGATGAATGCAACGTTCGCCATGGTTTCCTCCCCTAAAGCCGTTCTTGTCCCATCATTGGAGACGGTGCCAACCGCCGGGTTTGAGACAAGTCCCGCGGGGATTCACCGCTAGTAACGGAAAAGCCCGCGGAAAGTGCCCTCGATCCCGACAGAGAAATCTCAGTTCGTAAAGCGCAGGTCGCCGTGCGCGGGTGCGCGGAAGTGCCGCTCGACCTCCTCATCGGACACCTCCTCGACGCGGGCCGGCGTCCAGCGCGGGTTGCGGTCCTTGTCGACCAGCACCGCGCGAATGCCCTCGTAGAAGTTGTCGTCGCCGAGCATGGACTGGGCGAGCCGGTACTCCTGGATCATGCAGTCCTCGAAATCCAGGTTGGCGGCGCGGCGGATCGCGGCCAGCGTCACCTTCAGGCTGACCGGCGCCATCTTCTCCAGCGTCGCCTTGACGGTGCCCGCCCACTCCGTGCCCTCGGCGGACAGGGAGGCCAGGATGTCCTCCACCCGGTCATGGCCGAAGCAGCGGTCGATGGCGGCGCGGTGCACGGCCAGCGGCGGCTCGCCCGGCGATCCGGCGTGCGCGGCGATGGTCGCGGACACGGAGTCGTGCGCGCCGTCCGTACGCGCGAGGTCCTCGACCAGCGCGTCCAGGCTGGCGCTCGGCACGTACGCGTCGATGGCACCGGCGTACAGCATGTCGGCCGCCTTCAGACGGTCGCCGGTCAGGCCCAGGTAGGTGCCGATCTGGCCGGGCTGGCGCGCCAGGTAGTAGGTGCCGCCGACATCGGGGAAGATGCCGATGGCCGTCTCCGGCATGGCGTACAGCGTGCGCTCGGTGCCGACGCGGTGCGAGCCGGGCTCGGAAATGCCGACGCCGCCGCCCATGGTCACGCCGTCCATCAGCGCGACGTACGGCTTCGGATAGCGCTTGATCAGGCGGTTCAGGATGTACTCGTCCCAGAAGAACTCACGGATGATCGGGATCTCGCCGCGCCCCTTCGGGTCGTCCTTGCCGGCGAGGTAGAGCTTCATCACGTCGCCGCCGGCGCAGAACGCCTTGTCCCCGGCGCCGCGGACGACCACCGCCTTGACCCCGGGGTCGGCGGCCCAGGCGCGCAACTGCGGGTCGAACAGGCGGATCATGTCCAGCGTCAGCGCGTTCAGCGCCTTCGGCCGGTTGAGCGTGACGAGGCCCAGCGAGCCCTTGCGGTCGAACAGGATTTCGGCGTCGGTCATGTCGTTCCCGGTTGCTTCATCGTTTCTTTGCGGACACTTCCCTTGACCGTCATCCCCGCCTTCGCGGGGATGACGGCAAAAGCACTCCTAATCCGCCAGCACGCGGCGGGCGACGATCAGGCGCATGATCTCGTTGGTGCCTTCGAGGATCTGGTGGACCCGCAGGTCGCGCACGATGCGCTCGATCGGGTACTCCTTGATGTAGCCATAGCCGCCGTGCAGCTGCAGCGCCTCGTTGGCGACCTTGAAGCCGGCGTCGGTGGCGAAGCGCTTGGCCATGGCGCAGTGCTGCGTCGCCTCCGAGTGCCCGGCGTCCAGCGACGCCGCGGCGCGGTGCACCATCAGCCGCGCCGCCTCCAGCTCGATCGCCATGTCGGCGAGGCGGAACTGCAGCGCCTGGAACTCGGCCAGCGCCTTGCCGAACTGCTTGCGCATCTTCATGTAGTCGCGCGCCTGCTCCAGGCAGAAGCGCGCCCCGCCCAGCGAGCACGACGCGATGTTCAGCCGCCCGCCGTCCAGGCCCTTCATGGCGATCTTGAAGCCGTCGCCCTCTTCGCCAATGCGGTTGGCGACGGGCACCCGGCAGTCCTCGAAGATCACCGCGGCGGTGGGCTGGCTGTTCCAGCCCATCTTCTTTTCCTTCTTGCCGAACGTCAGGCCCGGCGTGCCCTTCTCCACCACGAGGCAGGAGATGCCCTTCGGCCCGTCGCCGCCGGTGCGCACCATGCAGACGTAGACGTCCGAGGCGCCGCCGCCGGAGATAAACGCCTTCTCGCCGTTCAGCACGTAGTGGTCGCCGTCCTTGACCGCGCGGGTGCGCAGGCTGGCGGCGTCCGACCCGGCGCTCGGCTCGGTCAGGCAGTAGGAGGCGAAGTGCTCCATGGTCATCAGCTTCGGCAGGAAGCGCGCGCGCTGGTCCGCGTTGCCGAAGCGGTCGATCATCCACGCCGCCATGTTGTGGATGGAGATGTAGGCCGCGGTGGACGGGCAGGCCGCCGCCAGCTCCTCGAAGATCAGCGAGGCGTCGAGCCGGCCGAGCGCCGAGCCGCCGTGTTCCTCCCCGCAGTAGATGCCGCCGAATCCAAGCTCGGCCGCGCCGCGCAGCGCCTCCACCGGGAAGATCGACGATTCGTCCCATTCGGCAGCGTATGGTGCCATGCGTTCCCGTGCGAAATTCCGCGCGACGTCCTGGAAGGCACGCTGGTCCTCGCTCAACTCGAACTGCACGGTTATCCTCCCGCAAGCTGGGTTCATTTGGTTTTCGACGATCTTAGAGGGTGCGGCGGCCCTGTCAAATCGGGTCTGCCTGCATGGGGCGGGAACCAGCCGAGCGCGTCGCCCGTTCCGCCCCTGCCCCACTTTCGGAGATGCCCGCACGATGAAGGTCGCCGTCGTCCTCAACCAGTCCGCCGGTACCCTGATGGGCATGCCCATCGAGCAGGCGACGGACGCCGTCCGGCAGGCCTTCCGGCAGAACGGCGCCGAGGTCGAGGTGGTGGCGACGCAGGCCGCCGGCTGCGGCGAGGCGGTGCAGCGCGCCGCGGAGTCCGACGCCGAGGTGCTGGTGGTGGGCGGCGGCGACGGCACGATCCTCACCGGCGCCAACGCGGCGATGAAGGCCGGCAAGGCGCTGGGCGTGCTGCCGCTGGGCACCATGAACCTGCTGGCGCGCGACCTGAACACGCCGATGGACTGGCCGGACGCCGTGCACGCCGTGGCCGCCGGCGACCTCCGCCCCATCGATGTCGGCGAGGTGAACGGCGAGGTGTTCCTCAACGCCTCCGTCCTCGGCCTCTACCCGCGCATCATCCAGGAGCGCGATGCGCACCAGCACCGCCTCGGCCTGCGCAAGTGGCCGGCCATGGCGCTGGCGGTGGCGAAGGCGCTGCGCGACTTCCCGGTGCTGGACGTGCACCTCGACCTGGGCCAGGGCGCCCGGCGGGTGCGCACGCCGGTGCTGGCGGTGTCCAACAACCCCTACGCCGAGGGCTATGGGCCGGTGCTGCGGCGCACGACGCTGGAGTCGGGGCAATTCGGCGTCTATCTGGCGCGGCACCGCGACACCTGGGGCCTGCTGCGGTTGATCGCCCGGATGGGCACCGGTTCGTGGCAATCGGACGGCGACCTGGAGACGCTGAGCGCCACCACGCTGACCGTGCACAGCCGGCGCCACCACCTGCGCGTCGCCAACGACGGCGAGGTGCGCCGCTTCACGCCGCCGCTGGTCTACCGGATGCGGGCCGGCGGCCTGCGCATGCTGGTTCCGAAGGCCCCCTCGGAAAGATGAGGACATGAGGACGCTGGCCCACATCTCCGACCTGCATTTCGGCCGCATCGATCCGGCGGTGGTCGAGGGGCTGGTGGCGGACCTGATCGTGAACAGGCCGGACCTCGTGGTGATCTCCGGCGACCTCGTGCAGCGGGCGAAGGTCCGCCACTTCAAGGAGGCCCGCGCGTTCCTGGAGCGCCTGCCCTTCCCCTACCTGGTGGTGCCGGGCAACCACGACATCCCGGTCTACAACGTCTTCCACCGCTTCCTCGACCCGTTGCGCAACTACAAGCGCTACATCAGCCGCGACCTCAGCCCGTTCCACGTCGACGCGGAGATCGCGGTGCTGGGGCTGAACACCGCGCGCTCGGTGATCCTCGACTTCTCGCACGGGCGCATCAACAGGACGCAGATCCGCCGGGTGTGCGAGGTGTTCAAGGAGCTGCCGGAGAGCGTCTTCAAGGTGCTGTTCACCCACCACCCGTTCCTGCCGCCCCCAAACGCGCCGGAGACGCGGCTGGTCAGCCGCCACAAGCTGGCACTGCCGGCGCTGGAGGACGCGGGCGTCGACCTGCTGCTGGCCGGCCACCTGCACAAGGCCTATTCGGGCGATCTGGCGACCTTCCACACCCAGGTGGCGCGCTCGATCCTGGTGGCGCAGGCCTCCACGGCCACCTCGACGCGCACCCGCGACGAGGCCAACGCCTACAACCTCATCACCATCGACGCACCGCGCGTGACGCTGGAGGTGCGCGCCTGGGGCGGCGCGGGATTCGTCCATGCCGCCGCCTCAACCTACGCCCGGAACGGGCAGCGCTGGGTGCTTCAGGAGCGCGATTCGGGCATCCACCCGGAAATGATGACGCCGTCGCCTTGAGATTGCCCAGGAAACGGGCGTAACATCGCCGCTCCCTTCGCCCCTAGCCAGTTGTCCCGAGATGACCAGCCACACCGTCCGCTCCCCCGGCGCCTTCCCGCGCATCCGCATGCGCCGCAACCGTTACGACGGCTGGACCCGCCGTCTGGTGGCGGAAAACCGGCTGTCCACCGACGACCTGATCTGGCCGGTGTTCGTCATCGAGGGGGAGAACCGCCGCGAGGCCGTCGCCTCCATGCCCGGCGTCGAGCGCCTGACCCTCGACCTGCTGACCGAGGCGGTGGCCGGCGCCCGCGACCTGGGCGTCCCCTGCATCGCGCTGTTCCCGGTGGTGCCGCGCGAGAAGAAGTCCGCGGACGCCGCCGAGGCCTACAACCCCGAGAACCTGATGAACACCGCCATCCGCGCCATCAAGGCGCAGGTGCCGGACATCGGCATCCTCGGCGACGTGGCGCTCGACCCCTACACCAGCCACGGCCACGACGGGCTGATGGAGGACGGCCGCATCCTCAACGACGAGACGGTCGAGGTGCTGGCCCGCCAGGCGGTCAGCCAGGCCGACGCCGGCGTCGACATCGTCGCCCCCTCCGACATGATGGACGGCCGCATCGGCGAGTTGCGCGACCGGCTGGACGCGCACGGCCACCAGTGGGCGCGCATCTGCTCCTACGCCGCCAAGTACGCCTCGGCCTACTACGGCCCGTTCCGCGACGCGGTGAACTCCGGCGGCTTCCTGAAGGGCGACAAGCGCACCTACCAGATGGACCCCGCCAACACCGACGAGGCGCTGCGCGAGGTCGCCCTCGACCTCCAGGAGGGCGCCGACATGGTGATGGTGAAGCCGGGCCTGCCCTACCTCGACATCATCCAGCGGGTGAAGCAGAGCTTCGCGGTGCCGACCTTCGCCTACCACGTGTCGGGCGAGTACGCGATGCTCAAGGCGGCGGCGCTGAACGGCTGGCTGAACTACGACGCGGCGCTGATGGAGACGCTGCTGTCGTTTAGGCGCGCCGGCGCCGACGCCATCCTGACCTACGCCGCGCTCGACGCCGCCCGCCTGTTGAAGCAGGGCTGAGGTCCAGGCGTCGTAAACCCGATGCCCGGACTCCCTCCCGGCGCGATTCCCGCGATAGTGCGCGGAAATTTCGCTGGGAGGGAAAGAAGATGACAGCGCCGATCCTTATGGCGGCGGTCGCCCTGGCCTTGGCGGGATGCGCGGGCGCGGGGCCGCCGGGCTCAACGGGTTCCACAGGTCCGGCCCCCGCCGCGGTGCCGTCCTCCGGCTCCTCCGACGCGGTGGCGTGGCCGCGGCTCACCCAGGGGCAGCGGCTGGCGCTCCGGCAGGGCTGCCGGGCGCTGCACGGCCGGGACTTCGAGAAGTACAACGCGTGCGTGGCGGGCGAGAACCGCAGCCAGCAGGCCCTGGAACGGGGCTGCGCGCAACGCTACGCGGGGAACGCGGAGATGATCCGGAACTGCCAGGGAATGTGAGGGAGAGTTCTGGCGCTGGGCCCCCATCCCATCCTTCCCCCACTTCGCGGGGGAAGGGGCAGGGCGGCGGAGTTCCTCCCCCCGCGAAGTGGGGGGAGGTTAGGTGGGGGGGCAGCGCCACGACCTAAACCGCCCTAAACCCCGCCCCGCCACACCTGATACTGCGGCTTCTCCGCCAGGGCCTCGACGTTTTTGAGCGTAGAGGCAAACAGCTTCCCAACGCCCGCGGACCGCTGCACGACGGCGATCAGCGCGCCGCGCGGCTTCAGCCGGTCCTTCGCCCCGCGCACCAGGGCCTCCAGCGCCCCGAAATCCTCCTCCTTGCCGCGGTGGAGCGGCGGGTTGCTGAGGATCAGGTCGAAGTCGCGCTTTGCCGGCACCGCCGACCAGCCGTCGCTCAGCACGTGCGCGGCGTCCGGCACGTTCTGGCGGGCGGCGTGCAGCGCCACGCTGTCCATGTCGAGCAGGGTCAGCCGCACCTCCGGCACCATCCGGCGCACCGTGTGGGCGATCACCCCAGCGCCGCACCCGAAGTCGAGCACCGACTGGTCCGCGTAGATCTTCGGCAGCGCGCCGAGCAGCAGTTCCGTCCCCGGATCGAGCCGGCCGTGCGCGAACAGCCCCGGATACGACACCAGCTCGGCGCCGCCGACGCCGACCACCTCGCGCCAATCCTCCAGCCCGCCGCGCGCGGGCGCGCCGGTGCGGCGCAGTTCCAGCACGCGGGCGCGGCGCTTGATGGCCAGCGTCTCCGGCTCGCCGAACAGGCCCTCCAGGCGCTTGGGGATCGAGGTGACGCCCTCGTCGTTGCCGCCGTAGATCCACAGCGGCGCGCCCTCCGGCAGCCGCGCCGCCAACGCGTGCAGCGTCATGGCGAAGGCGCCCCAGCCGCGCGGCTGGCGCAGCACGGCGCCGGGAAACGCCCCCTCCGGCGGCCAGGGTTGCGCCGGACGGCCATCGTAGGCGAAGCGGTTCCACGCCGGGCCGCCGAGCGCCGCCTCGACGGCGCCGTCGGGGTCGCCGCACACCAGGGATCCGGCGGGAACACGGCCCTCCAGGGCGTCGGCGGCGACCGCGGCGATCTCCGCCTCGCGGGAGTCGGCGCGTTGGGCGAGGCGCTTGCTCATCCCTTGTCCCGCATCAGGCGGGCCTTGTCGCGCTGCCAGGAGCGCTCCTTCTCCGTCTGACGCTTGTCCACCTGCTTCTTGCCGGTGGCGAGGCCGAGCTGGACCTTGGCGATGCCGCGGTCGTTGAAGTAGACCGACATAGGGATGATGGTGGCGCCCTTGGTCTTCAGCGCCATCATCAGCTTCGCCAGTTCGCGCTTGTGCAGCAGCAGCTTGCGCGGCCGCCGGATCTCGTGCTGGAGCCAGCGGCCGGCCTGCAGGTACTCCGGGATGTGGGCGTTGAACAGGAACAGCTCGCCCTTCGAGATCCCGGCGTAGGACTCGTTGATGCTCGCCTTGCCCGTGCGCAGGGACTTCACCTCGGTGCCGGTCAGCATGATGCCGGCCTCGAGGGTGTCGTCGATGAAGTAGTCGAAGCGGGCACGGCGGTTCTGCGCCGCGTACTTGCGCGCCTCCTCGCGGGCAGCCACATCAGCCTCCTAGGGTGCCGGCGTTCAGAGAACGCCGGCTTTCTTCATGGCCTCGCGCACCGCCTCGCGGGCGGACTCGGACGCCGGGACGAGCGGCAGCCGCACGTCGGGCGTGCACTTGCCGAGCAGGCTGGCGGCGTACTTCACCGGGGCCGGCGAGGTCTCCACGAACATCGCGTCGTGCAGCGGCATCAGCTGGTCGCGGATGCGCTCCACCGTGGCGTGGTCGCCGCGGCGCCACGCGTTGTGCAGGTCGGCGCACAGGCGCGGCGCGACGTTGGCGGTCACCGAGATGCAGCCCACGCCGCCCTGCGCCAGGAACGCCGTCACCGTCGCGTCCTCGCCCGAGAGCTGGCAGAACTCCGGCCCGATCGCCACGCGGGTGCGCAGCGGGCGGGCGAGGTCGGCGGTGGCGTCCTTCACGCCGACGATGTTGGGCAGCTTGGCCAGCCGCGCCATCGTCGCCACAGACATATCCACGACACTGCGGCCCGGAATGTTGTAGATGATGATCGGCAAGTCCGCCTGATCATGGATCGCTTTGAAATGCTGGTAGAGACCCTCTTGCGACGGCTTGTTGTAGTACGGCGTGACCACCAGGGCGGCCTGCGCGCCGGCCTTCTTCGCGTGCTGGGTGAGGCGGATCGCCTCGTCGGTCGAGTTCGAGCCGGTGCCGGCGATAACCGGCACCTTGCCGCCCGCCGCCTCGATGCACAGCTCGACCACCCGGTCGTGCTCCTCGTGGCTGAGCGTCGGCGACTCGCCGGTGGTGCCGCAGGGGACCAGGGCGTGCGTGCCCTCGGCGACCTGCCATTCGACGAAGGACTGGAAGGCGGCCTCGTCGACTTTGCCGTTCTTGAACGGGGTCAAGAGCGCAACGATCGATCCGTGAAACATGGCGGCCACCTCCCTACGACCAAAAAAGCGTCGCGCACCTTAGCGGCCCGTTCCGTGCCCCGCAAGTGCGCCCAGGGCCTGATGGCGGCGCTCTGCGCATCCCTGCTGTTCCTGGCGGTGCCGGCGGCGGCGCGGACGCTGAGCGACGGCGACCTCGCCCTTTACAAGCAGGCGTTCAAAGCGGTGGACGAGGACCGCCATGACGACGCCCTGCGCATCGCCGCACCGGCCAAGGACCGCCTGCCCGCCAAGATCATCCGCTGGCTGAAGCTGCAGGCTCCCTTGGGCGGCAGCTTCGACGAGATCGTGGCCTTCATCCGCGAGAACCCCGACTGGCCGGGCCAGATCGGGCTGCGCAAGGCGGCCGAGGCGGCGATGGCCAATGCCGAGCTGAGCCCCAGCGAGATCACGCAGTGGTTCCGCCAGCACCCGCCGCAGAGCAACGACGGCTTCATGCGCTACGCCGACACGCTGCTGTTGTCCGGCGAGCGGGAGAAGGCGCTCGGCCTCGTCCGCCAGCGCTGGACCGAGACCACCTTCAACAACGGCGAGGAGCAGGACTTCCTGTTCCGCTACAAGGACCTGCTGCGCCCGCAGGACCACGCGGCGCGCGCCGACCGCCTGCTGTGGGAGCACCAGGAGGCGGCCGCCAAGCGCATGCTGCCGCTGCTGGACGCCGGCTGGGACGCGCTGATCGAGGCGCGCATCGGCCTGTTCCAGGAGGACCGCAACGTCGACGCGGCGGTGGCCCGCGTGCCGGAGTCGCTGCGCGACGACCCGGGCCTGCAATACGAGCGGCTGCGCTACCGCCGCAAGCGCCAGGACGACGACGGCGCGCTGGAGATCCTGCGCAACCAGCCCGACCGCCTCGGCCGTCCGGCGCTGTGGTGGACCGAGCGCCACATCCTCACCCGCCGCGCCATGGAGCGCGGCGAGATGAAGCTCGCCTACACGCTGGCCAAGGGGCACGGGCTGCGCGACGGCACGCCCTTCGCCGACGCGGAGTTCCTGGCCGGCTTCCTGGCGTTGCGCCAGCTCAACATGCCGCAGGAGGCGTTCGGGCACTTCCAGCGGCTCTACAAGTCGGTCAGCGCGCCGATCAGCCGGGCGCGCGGCGCCTACTGGTCCGCCCGCGCTGCGGAGGCGATGGGCAGGCGCGAGGAGGCGCGCGACTGGTACGGCAAGGCGGCGCCCTACGGCACCACCTACTACGGCCAGCTCGCCGCGCAGAAGCTGGAGGCGCACGCGCAGGTGCGCCTGCCCTCCGAGCCCAAGGTGGACACCGCCGAGACCGCCGCCTTCGAGCGCCGCGAGGTGGTGCGCGCCGCCCGCGTGCTGGCGGAGATCGAGGGCCGCGACGACGACCGCCTCGCCTCCTTCCTGCGCCGCATCAGCCTGCAATCGAAGGAGCCGGAGCACTACGCGCTGGCCGCCCGGCTGGCCCGCGAGCTTGGCCGCCCCGACCTCGCCGTCGCCGCGGCCAAGGATGCGGCGCAGAACGAGATCTACCTGGTGGAGGCCGGCTATCCGGTGATCCGCGCCGACAACCCGTCGCCGGAGCCGGCGCTGGTGCACGCGCTGATCCGCCAGGAGAGCACCTTCAACCCCGCCATCGTATCGTCGGCCGGGGCGCGCGGGCTGATGCAGCTGATGCCGGGCACGGCGCAGCTGGTGGCCAACAAGCTGGGCATCAAGAAGCACCAGCACGCCAAGCTGATCACCGACCCGCAGTACAACATCCGCCTCGGCTCCGCCTACATCAGCGAGATGATCGAGCGCTACGGCGGCTCCTACGTGCTGGCGGTGGCGTCGTACAACGCCGGGCCGGGGCGGGTCAGCCAGTGGCTGAACGTCTACGGCGACCCGCGCGCCGAGGGCGTGGACGTGGTGGACTGGGTCGAGATGATCCCGATTTACGAGACCCGCAACTACGTGCAGCGCGTCATGGAAGGCCTGCTGGTCTACCGCGCCCGCCTGCACGGCGGCCGGGCGGAGCTGAACCTGGAACGCGAGCTGCGGCGCGGGACGGGCTGAGGGCCGACACCGCGCCTCACGCTCCCCCGCTCCATCACGTGTTTTGACGTCATCCCCGCGAAGGCGCATGGGCGCTGACTTTGGCACCTTTCCCCCTCCCCGCGCCTTTTTGGCCGTCATCCCTGCGAAGGCGGGGATCCATAAGCACCACGGCGTAACGCATTGGAAATTATGGATCCCCGCCTTCGCGGGGATGACGATCAGAGAGGCACCTGCGGGACGCGGCGTTCATATCGGAAAGACTAATCACAAAAAAAGAAAAGAATAGAATCCAAAGACAATTCAATACACGCCAGAGCCATTGAATAGGGTCGGCATCACTCCACATCTGCCGTAGCACCCACCACATTCGAATGTCCAATTCCTAACACAGGCAGCAGTTAGGAAGCATTTAAAACGGATTACCCCCAAAGATTACTTCGGGCGCCAGAGCCTTTAAAGGGTTTGTTAACCGCGCGGGGCGCCAATGTACTCGCGCATTTTAATGAAACCCGCGAACAGGAGCTCTGGAAATGGCCGCTTCACCGATGGTCGCCGAGGAAGTCCGCAAGGCCTGCCGCATTCACGCCCGCCTGCTGGACGCCTTCATCGAGATGACCCAGAAGGAGCTGAACCAGCTTCCCCCCGGCTTCACCGAAGAGAGCCTCCAGGAGTCGCTGGAGAAGTTGCGCGCCGCGCGCAAGTCCTACGGCGCCATGGCCGGCGTCATCGCGGTGTCGAACGCCGCCTGATCCCCGCGCCGTCGCGCGGGGATGGCGCCCAAAAAACCCGCCGACCGGGTCAGGCCGGGACCGCCGCCTTGCGCGCGCGGGGCTTGCGCCCGGCGGCGGGCTTCGGGGCCTCGCCAGCGGTGGCCGCTTTCGCGGGAGCGGCCTTCTTCGCCGCCGGCTTCTTAGCATCGGCCTTGCCGTCGGCCTTCAGGGGCGCGACAGCCGCGACCTCCTGCTCCGCCAGGAACCAGTGTTCGTGGTCACTGCCGTCCGGGCAGCCCTTTTCCTGCCAGATCTGGTAGGCGCGTTCACGAATCCGACGCTCGACGTCCTGGCTCATCTTTCCTCCGGGGCTGACGCTGACCGGCGAATGGTGCCGCCTACCACCCCGCGACGCAAGATTCCGAAGGTCGCAGGCTTGACGACCATCAATCGCAGGCCGTCAATCGTTGGAGGCGGGAGGCTGTTCCGCGCTCTGCCGGCGCTGCACGTCGCGCCAGCGGGCGACGTTGCGGTTGTGGTCCGGCAGCGTCTTGGCGAAGGCGTGTCCGCCGGTGCCGTCGGCGACGAAGTACAAATACTCGTGCCGTTCCGGCTTCAGCGCCGCGAGGATCGAGGCCTTGCCGGGGTTGGCGATCGGCCCCGGCGGCAGCCCGGCCACCGCATAGGTGTTGTACGGCGACTCGATGCGCAGGTCGTTGCGGGTCAGCGCCCGCCCCAGCTCGCCCGCCCCGTCGGTCAGCGCGTAGATCACCGTCGGGTCCGACTGCAGCCGCATCCCGGCCTCCAGGCGGTTGACGTAGACCCCCGCCACCTTCGCCCGCTCCGCCGCGACGCCGGTCTCCTTCTCGACGATGGAGGCCATGGTCAGCGCCTCCTCCGGCGATTTGTAGGGCAGGTCCTTGTCGCGGCCCTTCCACGCCTCGGCCAGCACCTGGGTCATGCCGCGCTGCATGCGCTCGACCAGCTGCTCGCGGCTGTCGCCGTAGGAGAAGTTGTAGGTCTCCGGCAGCAGGCTTCCGTCCTTCGGACGCTGCGGCACGCCGCCGGTCAGCACCGGCTCCTTCTCCAGCAGCCCAAGGATCTGCGCGGAGGTCAGGCCCTCGGGCACGGTCAGGCGATGCACGACGGTCTTGCCGCGCCGCATCTGCTCCAGCACGTCGTCGATGCTGACGCCGGGGGCGAAGGCGTACTCGCCGGCCTTCAGCTCGCGCCCCGCCCCGCTCAGCCGCGCGCCGAAGACGAACAGCAGCGGCGACTCGACCACACCGGCGTCGCCCAGCGTGATCGCGACGGCTTCCAGCCCGCTGCCGCGGGGAATGACGACGGTGGTGGATTCGGTGAGGGGGCCCGGCGCCACCAGGCGCATGGCCCCCCACAGGGTCGCTCCGCCCAGGAGCGTGGCGACGGCGAGCGCCCCGGCCGCTGCCCGAAGGCCCCAGCCCATGGCGTACTCCTTACGCGAACTCCTTGAAGACCAGGGAGGCGTTGGTGCCGCCGAAGCCGAAGGAGTTGGACAGCGCGGCCCGCACGCGGCGCTCCTGCGCCTGCTTGGGCACCAGGTTGACGCCGAGGCAGCTCTCCGACGGGTTCTCGAGGTTGAGCGTCGGCGGCACAATGGAGTGGTTGATCGCCTTGATCGAGTAGATCGCCTCGACCGCGCCGGCGGCCCCCAGCAGGTGGCCGATGGCCGACTTGGTGGAGGACATGGCGACCGTGTCCATGGCCGAACCGAACAGGCGCTTCACCGCCCCCAGCTCGATCTCGTCGCCCAGCGGCGTCGAGGTGCCGTGCGCGTTGACGTAGTCGATCTGGTCCGGGGACACGCCGGCGCGCTTGAGCGCCATGCGCATCGAGCGGAAACCGCCGTTGCCGTCCTCGGCCGGGGCCGAGATGTGGTAGGCGTCGCCCGACAGGCCGTAGCCGATGACCTCGGCGTAGATGGTGGCGCCGCGCCTCTTGGCGTGCTCCAGCTCCTCCAGCACGACCACGCCGGCGCCCTCGCCGATGACGAAGCCGTCGCGGTCCTTGTCGTAGGGACGCGAGGCCTTCTCGGGCGTGTCGTTGAAGTTGGTGGACAGCGCGCGCATGGCGGCGAAGCCGCCCACGCCCAGGCGGCTGATCGCCGCCTCGGTGCCGCCGGCGACCATCACGTCGGCGTCGTCCCACATGATCAGGCGGGCGGCGTCGCCGATGGCGTGCGCGCCGGTCGAGCAGGCGGTGACCACCGCGTGGTTCGGTCCCCGGAAGCCGTGCTGGATCGACACGTGGCCGGAGGCCAGGTTGATCAGGCAGGCCGGGATGAAGAACGGGGAGATGCGCCGCGGGCCCTTCTCGTGCAGGGTGACCGCGCCCTCGGCGATGCCGGGCAGGCCGCCGATGCCGGAGCCGATCATGACGCCGGTGCGCTCGCGCTCCTCGTCGGTCTGCGGCACCCAGCCGGAATCCTTGACCGCCTCGCTGGCCGCGCCGACCGCGTAGAGGATGAAGTCATCCATCTTGCGCTGGTCCTTCGGCGGGACCGCGGCGTCGGCGTTGAACTCGCCGTCGCCGGTGCCGCGCGGGACCGTGCCGGCGATCTTCGAGGCGAGGTCGGAAACGTCGAAGGCCGTGATCCCACGGATGCCCGATTCGCCGGCGATCAACCGTTCCCAGTTGTGGCGGTGACCGGCGCCGAGCGGCGTGACCAGACCGAGGCCGGTGACGACGACACGTCTCATGGGACTTCCCTGACCTTTCTTGCGATCTCGTGATCTTACGATCTCGTCAGATCTGTATCTCTGGAAACTCAGACGGCCAGGCCGCACGCCCGTGCGAAGCCTGGCTGCCTTCGTCTGGTCCTGTCGGAACCGCGCCTTATCAGGCGGCGGCGTTCGCCTTGATGAAGTCGATGGCGTCCTTGACCGTCAGGATCTTCTCGGCGGCGTCGTCCGGGATCTCGCACCCGAACTCCTCCTCGAAGGCCATGACCAGCTCGACGGTGTCGAGGCTGTCGGCGCCGAGGTCGTCGATGAAGGAGGCGTTCTCCGTCACCTTCGCCTCTTCGACCCCGAGGTGGTCCACAACGATCTTCTTCACGCGCTCGGCGATGTCACTCATGTTCGACCTTCCAAAATCCTTGAAACCGTTTGGGCAATTCGGAGGTCCGCACCACGCCGCGGCGTGCCGTCCTGCCGTGAAAAGCCCCGTCCGATAACACATTTCGTCCGCCTTGACCAGCGCCCGCGGGGCGCCGGGTTCCGGCCGGCCGAACCCGCTCAGATCATGGCCATGCCGCCGTTGATGTGCAGCGTCTGGCCGGTGATGTAGGCGGCCTCCTCGCTCGCCAGGTACACAACCCCGGCGGCGATTTCCGACGGCTCGCCCATGCGGCCGGCCGGAATTCCTCCCAGAAGCTTCTGCTTCTGGTCGTCGTTCAGCGCGTGGGTCATCGCCGTGGTGATGAACCCCGGCGCCACGCAGTTGACGGTGATGTTGCGCGACGCGACCTCGGCCGCCAGCGCCTTGGACATGCCGATCATGCCGGCCTTCGAGGCGGCGTAGTTCGCCTGCCCCGGGTTGCCGGTCACGCCGACGATCGAGGTGATGCCGATGATGCGGCCCCAGCGGCGCTTCATCATGCCGCGCAGCACGGCGCGCGACAGGCGGAAGGCGGCCGTCAGGTTGACGTCCAGCACCTGCGCCCAGTCGTCGTCCTTCATGCGCAGCGCCAGTTGGTCGCGGGTCAGGCCGGCGTTGTTGACCAGGATGTCGATGCGCCCGCCCAGGGCGGCCTCGGCGTCCTTGGCCAGCTGCTCGGTGGCCGCCGCGTCGGACAGGTTGCCCGGGGTGACCAGCACGCGCTCGCCGCCGAGGTCAGCCGCGACCTTCTCCAGCGCCTCGACGCGGGTGCCGGACAGCGCCACGGTGGCGCCCTGCGCGTGCAGGGCCTTGGCGATGCTGGCGCCGATGCCGCCGGACGCGCCGGTGACCAGGGCGCACTTGCCCGTCAGATCGAACATGGGATGCCTCACAGGGTCTTGAGGAAGGCCTCGACGTCGGCCGGGGCGCCCACGGACACCGCGCCGACCTCCTTGTCGATGCGCTTGGCGAGGCCGGCGAGCACCTTGCCGGCGCCCAGCTCGACCAGCGAGTCCACGCCCTGGCCCTTCATGTAGAGGACGCTCTCGCGCCAGCGCACCATGCCGGTCACCTGCTCGACCAGCAGGCGGCGGATCTCCGCCGGGTCGCTGACCGCGGAGGCGGTGACGTTCGCCACCACCGGCACGGCCGGCGTGTTGATGGCGACCGCCTCCAGCGCTTCCGCCATGGCGTCGGCGGCCGGCTGCATGAGGGGGCAGTGGAAGGGCGCGCTCACCGGCAGGCGGACCGAGCGCTTCAGGCCGCGCTCGGCGGCCAGGGTGATGGCGCGGTCGATGGCGTCGGTGGCGCCGGAGATGACGACCTGGCCCGACGCGTTGTCGTTGGCGACGGCGCAGACCTCGCCCTGGGCGGCGTCGGCGGCGATCGCCTGCGCCTGCTCCAGGTCGGCGCCGAGCAGCGCCGCCATGGCGCCCTGCCCGACCGGCACCGCCTTCTGCATGGACCGGCCGCGCAGCTTCAGCAGGCGCGCCGTGTCGGGCAGCGAGAAGGCGCCCGCGGCGCACAGCGCCGAATACTCGCCCAGCGAATGGCCGGCGACGAAGGTGGCGTGCGTGCGCAGATCGACGCCGCCCTGCTGCTGGAGCACCTGCAGCACCGCGACGCTGACCGCCATCAGGGCCGGCTGGGCGTTCTCGGTCAGCGTCAGGTCGGCCTCGGGCCCCTCGAACATCAGGCGGGACAGGCGCTGATCGAGCGCGTCATCGACCTCTTCGAAGGTGAGGCGGGCGACCTCGAACGCTTCGGCCAGTTCGCGGCCCATGCCAACGGCCTGGCTGCCCTGCCCCGGAAAGACGAACGCCCTGGTCATGTCTGCAGAAACCCGTGTGCTGAGGCGGTACGCCGAATGCGCCCGCCGGGAAGTGGGCGACAGTCATACCCGCGCCAAACGCCAAGTCAAGCGATGCTTGGCTTCGCCCTTCCCTCCCGAATAACCGCCGCCATGCCCAACAGTGCCAAGGGGATGGCCGGCAGCGCGTGCCGCATCTCGAAATGCACCAAGCAAAACGCGCCGACGACCGTGAAGAAGGTCGCCCAGCCGAACAGCGCCGCGCCGAAGCGCACGTCGGCCGGAGCCCGCCCGCGCAGCACCCGCACCGCCCACCACGGCACGCCCAGGGCGAAGACGAAGAACAGCACGGTGGAGACCGCCAGGCCCGCCGCCGCCAGCAGGAACCCAGCCATTCCGCCCAGTGAAAAATCCCGGAAGACCGCCACCGCGCCCTTCAGCGACACGCCGGGCAGCACGCGCTGGCCAAGCACCGGGCCGTACTGGAAGAACTCGTTGAGGGTGAAGGCCGGGTCGGTCAGCACCGAGCCGAGGCTGAACGGCCGCAGCTGCGTCAGCACCATCTTCAGATACGCGACCGGATACTCGGTCACCGTCGCCACGAAGCGCCCGAACACGTACGATTGCAGCCGAGTCGGCGTCAGGCCGAGCTGGCGCTGCAGCGCCTCGAGAATCGTGACCTGGGCGCCGAACTCGTAATCCGGCATCCCCTGCCGCACCAGCTGCGACACCGGGTCGCCGCCGTCGAACGGGTTCGCGTAGCCGAAGCGCAGCATGTGGAACCCCGGCCGCAGCCAGTTGGCGGCGCCGGCGACGCTGATGAACGCCTCGCCGGTGCGCTGCCAGTTCCACAGCATGTAGGGCGCCAGCACCGCCGCCACCGCCGCCAGGAACACCGGGATCAGCAGGGCCGCCCGCCGCCCGCCGCAGGCCAGCAGGAGCACCGGCAGCACCGTGAAGTACAGCCCGTTCTCCCGCACCAGGATCGAATAGCCCCAGAGCAGGCCGAACAGCGCCATCCGGCCGACCCCCAGCCGCCAAACACCGGCCAGCCCGCCCAGCGTGCCGAACAGGACGACGTTGAACAGCGTGGCGTACAGGCTGTCGCTGAGAATCTCGACGTCGTACAGCAGCGACTGCGAGAAGAGATAGAAGACGCCGACGAACCACGCCGCCGCGTCCGACGCCAGCAGGGCGCGGGACAGGCGGAAGATCATCAGCATGGACAGCAGGGTCAGCGCCGACTGCACGGCGACCACCACATACTGATAGTGTGCGCCGGCCAGCAGCTTGGCGCCCGCCAGCAGCAGCGGGTAGCCGGCGGTGCGGAACACCAGCGACGGCAGGCCGACGTCGCTGCCCCAGGGGACCGTCGTGACCGCGTCCCAGCCCTTCAGGATGGCGTCAGTGAACTCCAGGTAACCGGCGGTGTCCGGGCTCACGCCGGGGCCGGCGGCCAGGATGACCAGCAGCTTCACCGCCGCCGCCAGCGCCAGGAACGCCGCCAGCGGCTGGCTGTCGTCGCGGGCGGTCACGTCAGGCGCTCAGCGCGTCCGGCCCCTTGCGGCGCCAGGTCACCGTGGAGTTGACGCCGAAGTTCCAGACCGCGCCGATGACGGCGCCGAGCAGGCCGGCGATCGGCCAGGGCGTGCCGCCCTGGTAGAGGAACTCGGCCATCTGGAAGTTCACCAGGGCGCCGATGCTGCACGCCACGAAGAACAGCGCCAGCCCGCGCAGGAACTCCCGGCCCTTCAGGCGCCGGTCGCGGTAGGTGAAGCGGTTGTCGAGCGTGAAGTTCACCGCCATGGCGCACACCGTCGCCAGCGTCTGCGCCGGCAGGAACGGCATGCCGGCACCGACGAACGCCGCGCTGAGCAGCAGCAGGTGCAGCGCCATGCCGAGCAGCCCGACCATGACGAACAGCACGAATCGGATCGGCACCACCTTCCCCACCGCCTTGTCGGCCAGCAGGATGGCGAACTCCAGAATGATGAGGGTATCGAGCTTGCTGTCGCCGGCGTGGCGCTGGCGGAACACCATCCCCACCTCGTCGAAGGCGAGCGGCCTGCGCGCCGAGGCGAAGATGTCCAGCAGGATCTTGAACCCCTTGCCGGACAGCGCGTGCACCACCTCGTTCACCAGCTCGCGCCGCAGCATGAAGAAGCCGCTGAGCGGATCCGAGACGTCCGCCTTCATCACCATGCGGCACAGCCGGTTGCCGAGCCGGCTCATCCGCTCGCGCGACGCCGAGGACAGGCCCTGGGCGCTGCCGCCCTCGGCGAAGCGGCTGGCGACGACGATGTCCAGGTGCTTTTCGCGCAGGCGGCGCAGCATTTCCGGCAGCAGGGTCTCGTCGTGCTGCAGGTCGGCGTCCATCACCGCGATCACCGGCGCCGGGGTGGCCAGCATGCCCTCGATGCACGCCGACGACAGGCCGCGCCGGCCGACGCGGCGCAGGTAGCGGACGTGCGGGCGCTGCTGCGACAGGGTGCGCAGCACCTCCCCGGTGCCGTCGGTCGAATCGTCATCGACGAAGATCACGTCCCACGCCACGCCCTCCAGCGCGCGCTCCAGGGCATCGGCGAGGGCGACGATGTTGCCCGCCTCGTTCAGGGTGGGGACGACGATGGTCAGTTCGGTGGGCATGGAATGGGGTACCGGTGGGGCATGAAGCGGCGGCATCCTAGTGGAGTCGCCCCCGTCCCGGTAATACTTTCGATATCCTGGCCGCAGGCGTGCATCTCCGCTTGCTCCGCGCGCCGGGATGTGCATACTGCCGCGCTTCATAACTCCTTGCCGGCGTGCAATGCGCGTCGGCTAGGCCCGGGCGGCTGGCCCGACTCCAGGGTGGAGACGGAAACAGCGCCGGACCATGAACAGCCATGGGGAGTAATATGGCTTTCTACGAGTGCGTGCTCATTGCGCGCCAGGACATCTCGGCCGCCCAGGCCGAGGCTCTCGCCGAGCAGTTCGCCCAGATCATCCGTGACAACGGTGGCCAGGTCACCAAGACCGAGCACTGGGGCCTGAAGACGCTCACCTACAAGATCAAGAAGAACCGCAAGGGCCATTACGTGCTCTTCAATCTCGACGCGCCGGCCGCCGCCGTGCTCGAGATGGAGCGCAACATGAGCATCAACGAGGACGTGCTGCGCTACATGAGCGTGCGCGTCGATGCGCTGGACGCCAACCCGTCCGCGATGATGCAGAGCCGCGGCGAGCGCGGCGAGCGTGGTGACCGCGGCGACCGCGGCCCGCGCCGCTTCGATGACCGCGGGCCCCGCCCGCCCCGCCGTTCCGAGCAGGCTCCGGCCGCTGAAGGGGAGATCGCCTGATGAGCGACAAGCAGACCACGGGCGCCGCCCCGCGTTCGGGTGGCGGTGCGCGCCGCCCGTTCTTCCGCCGCCGCAAGACCTGCCCGTTCTCGGGCGCGAACGCCCCGGCGATCGACTACAAGGACGTCAAGCTCCTGTCCCGCTTCATCTCGGAGCGCGGCAAGATCGTGCCGAGCCGCATCACCGCGGTCTCCACGAAGAAGCAGCGTGAGCTGGCCCGCGCCATCAAGCGCGCCCGGTTCCTGGCGCTCCTGCCGTACGTGGTGAAGTAAGCCCGCAAGGGCCGTCGAGGATTAGGAATACCCCCATGCCCACGACCATGTTGGTCGCCCTGGGGGGCGGTGTGGTCAGCGCGCTCCTGTACGTGTCGGTGTTGTTCGCCGGCGTCGGCGCGCTGATCCTCGGCTACCTCGCCCCGCTGCCGCTGTTCCTGGCCGGTCTGTGGTTCGGTTTTCCGGCCACGCTGATCGCGGGAGGAGTGGGGGCGGTGCTGGTGCTCGGCGCCACGGGCGGCTTCCTGGGGCCGCTGGGCTACGTCGTGACCGGTGCGGTGCCGGCGGCCTTCGTGGCCCGTCAGGCGCTGCTGGCCCGGACCACGGCGAAGGGGGAGGTGGAGTGGTACCCGCCGGGGCTGCTCCTGCTCGGGTTGACCGGCCTGGGGCTGGTGGCGTTCTTCGTCGCCGTGCTGCTGGCGCTGGGGGAACCGGGCGGGCTCGAGGGCGTGGTGCGCCGGACGCTGCAGGGCATGGCCCGGCAGCTCGGCGCGCCGGGGGATGCACCCCCGCCGCCCGAAGCGTTCTGGCTGGCTCCGGCGATGCCGGGCCTCGTGGCGGTCTCATGGCTGGTCATGACGATCGTCAACGCGACCCTGGCTCAGGGGCTCCTGATGCGGTTCCACCGCAATCGGCGTCCGCCGATGCGGCTGGTCGACATGGAGCTGCCGGGGTGGGTGGTGCTGGCGTTCGCGGGCGCGATGGCCGCGGCGGCGGTGCTGCCGGACGGTCTGGACTTCCTGGCGCTCAACGTGGCGCTGGTGCTGTCGCTGCCGTTCGGTCTGGCCGGCCTGTCTGTGGTGCACGCCTTCGCCAACCGCCAGTCGGCCAAGGTGGCGCTCCTCGTCGGGTTCTACCTGTTCCTGTTTCTCTTCGGTTGGCCGCTCCTGCTGATGGTCGGCCTGGGCGTGATCGAGCAATGGATTGGGCTGCGGCGCCGCTGGGCGCGCGTCGGCCCCGATCAGGAGGACGAGTGATGGAAGTTATTCTGTTGGAGCGGGTCGAGAAGCTCGGCCAGATGGGCCAGGTCGTCAAGGTCAAGCCCGGCTTCGCCCGCAACTACCTGCTGCCGCTCAAGAAGGCCATGCGCGCCACCAAGGCGAACCTGGAGCACTTCGAGAAGCAGCGCGTGCACCTCGAGGCGATGAACCTCGAGCGCCGCAAGGACGCCGAGGCCATCGCGCCGAAGCTGAACGGCCTGTCGGTCGTCGTCATCCGTCAGGCGGGTGAGACCGGCGTGCTGTACGGTTCCGTGTCGAACCGCGACATCGCCGACGCGGTCTCCGCCGCCGGCGTGAAGATCGAGCGCAGCCAGGTCGCCATCGACCAGCCGATCAAGACGCTGGGCCTGTTCCCGGTGCGCATCGTGCTGCACCCGGAGGTCAGCCAGAACGTGACCGTGAACGTCGCCCGTTCGGCCGAAGAGGCTGAGCTGCAGGCGCAGCGCGGCGCCATGGTGACCGCGGCCGACCTCGCCGACGAGGAAGACGAGGCCGAGACCACGACCGAAGGCGAGGCCGAGGAGGCCTGATCCTCCCCGTTGCCCGTCACGCTCGTCCGGAGGCCGCCCGCTCCCGCAAGGGAGCCGGGCGGCTTTCCGTTTTCCGGATGGGCCGCTTTTGCAGACCAGGGTATGGCGAAAGAGTCATTCTCCCTCGCCGAACGCGCTCTACCCTAAGGCCATCGCCCATCCCAGCCTCTGGGTGAGGAGACGATGGCATGCTCTTGGCCCGCCTGCTGAACGCCGCGCTGACCCGCGGCGGCCTGACGCTCGTCGATGCCCGGGGGAAGACCCACCGGATCGGTCCCGGCGCTCCGACGCTCACCCTGCGCCTGCACGACACGGCGCTGCACCGGCAACTGTTCCTCACCCCGCGCCTGAGCTTCGGCGAGGCGTACATGGACGGCCGCCTCACCATCGAGGGCGGCAGCCTGTACGACCTGCTGGTGCTGCTGTCCGACGGCGTCAGCGTCGACGGCCTCGTCGGACCGGTCCGCGACCGGCTGGCGCCGCTGCTGCGCTATGTCGAGCAGCGCAACCCGCTGCAACGCGCGCGGAGCAACGTCGCCCACCACTACGACCTGTCGCGGCGGCTGTACGAGCTGTTCCTCGACCGCGACCTGCAATACTCCTGCGCCTACTTCGCGAAGCCGGGCATGAGCCTGGACGACGCGCAGCTGGCCAAGAAGCGGCACATCGCCGCCAAGCTGCTGCTGCACCCCGGCCACCACGTGCTGGACATCGGCTGCGGCTGGGGCGGCATGGCGCTGTACCTGGCGAAGCACGCCGGGGTGCGGGTCACCGGCATCACGCTGTCCACCGAGCAGTTGGCCGTCGCCCGCGAGCGCGCCGAGTCGGCCGGCCTGTCCGACCGTGTGCGGTTCGAGCTGTGCGACTACCGCGCCGTGACCGGCCGCTTCGACCGCATCGTCTCGGTCGGCATGTTCGAGCACGTCGGCGCGCCGCACTACCGCACCTTCTTCGACACGGTGCGCGACCGGCTGGCCGAGGACGGCGTGGCGCTGCTGCACTCGATCGGCCGCAGCGAGGGGCCGGGCACGACCAATCCCTGGTTCCGCAAATACATCTTCCCCGGCGGCTACTCCCCGGCGCTGTCCGAGGTGATTCCGTGCATCGAGCGCGCCGGGATGTGGACCACCGACGTGGAGATCCTGCGCCTGCACTACGCCGAGACCCTGCGTCACTGGCGCGAACGCTTCCTGGCGCGGCGGGAGGAGGCGGCCACGCTCTACGACGAGCGGTTCGTGCGGATGTGGGAGTTCTATCTGGCCGGCGCCGAGATCGCCTTCCGCCACCAGGGCCACATGGTGATGCAGATCCAGATGGCGCGCGCCGTCGGGGCGGCGCCGCTGACCCGCGACTACATGCTGGAGACCGAACGGTCCCTGGCCGACGCCGACAGTCCATCGCGGCGCGATCGCGCAAGCGCTTGACATCGAAAGGGTTAGGGCGTTTATCCCCGCTCTTCTGCACATGGGGATGAAAGTTGTGCACAGGTTTTTCGGTGAGCCCGGCGCGCTTGGCACAGGCCCCCGGCGCAGCCGTTTGGTAGAGTGCCGGTCATGGACAACAAGCCCACCTTCGAGCCCCGCGTGATCGACGGAACCGCCGCCCGCGCCGCAGCGGGCCGCCCAGCGCCCGAGTACCGCACCGCCCCCCACAACGAGGAGGCGGAGCAGGCGCTGCTGGGCGCCATCCTGGTCAACAACAAGGCCTACGAGAAGGTCAGCGAGTTCCTGCGCCCGCAGCACTTCTACGACCCCGGCCACCAGAAGATCTACGAGGCGATCTCCAAGCTGATCGAGCGCGGGCAGGTCGCCAACCCGGTGACGCTGAAGGCGTATTTCGAGACCGACCCGCAGTTCGCGGAGGAGGGCGGCGGCGGCGCCTATCTGGCCAGCCTCGCGGCCGGCGTGGTGACGGTGATCAACGCCGCCGACTACGGCAAGACGATCCACGACCTGTTCCTGCGCCGGCAGCTGATCGAGGTCGGCACGGACATGGTGAACGAGGCGTACGAGCACGACCTCGATTCCAACGCCATGGATCAGATCGAGCAGGCCGAGAAGCAGTTGTTCGACCTCGCCTCCACCGGCGACGTGCAGGGCGGCTTCATCGCCTTCGCCGACTCGCTGAAGGTCGCCATCGACATGGCGGAGGCGGCGTTCCGCCGCTCCAGCCACGTCACCGGCGTCACCTGCGGCCTGCGCGACCTCGACCGCAAGCTGGGCGGCCTGCACCCGTCGGACCTTCTGATCCTCGCCGGGCGCCCGTCGATGGGCAAGACGGCGCTGGCCACCAACATGGCCTTCAACGCCGCCAAGGCGTACATGAAGTCGAACGGGTCCGAGGGGGCGTGCGTCGGGTTCTTCTCGCTGGAAATGTCGGCCGAGCAGCTGGCCACCCGTATCCTCGCCGGCGAGGCCGAGGTGTCCGGCGACAAGATCCGCCGCGGCGACATCCGCGACAGCGATTTCCCGAAGTTCATCCAGGCCAGCCAGGAGCTGGGCCGCGTGCCGTTCTTCGTGGACGACACCCCCGCGCTGTCGGTGGCCGCCGTGCGCACCCGCTGCCGGCGCCTCAAGCGCACGCACAACCTGGGCTTCGTAGTGGTCGACTACCTCCAGCTGCTGCGCGGCACCTCGCAGCGCGGCGCGGAAAACCGCGTGCAGGAGATCTCGGAAATCACCCGCGGGCTCAAGGCCATCGCCAAGGAACTCGACCTGCCGGTGCTGGCGCTCTCGCAGCTCAGCCGCGCGGTGGAGCAGCGCGAGGACAAGCGGCCGCAGCTCTCCGACCTGCGCGAATCCGGCTCGATCGAGCAGGACGCCGACGTCGTGATGTTCGTTTACCGCGAACAGTACTATCTTGAGCGCGCCGAGCCGGCCCGCCGGCCGGAAGAGACGGAAGACAAGTACAATGACCGCTACGCCAACTGGCAGAAGCGTTACGGCGAGGTGCACAACACCGCCGAAGCGATCATCGCCAAGCAGCGTCACGGCCCGATCGGCAGCGTACGGCTCTACTTCGATGGCCAATACACCAAGTTCGGCGACCTCGACACCGACCATGACCACGATGTCGGGGAGTGATCCCGCGGCCTTGGCCGGCGCGCTGCTGACCATCGACCTCGACGCCGTCGCCGCCAACTGGACGCTGCTGCGCGATCGCGTCGGCGGCCCGGCGCGCTGCGCCGCGGTGGTGAAGGCCGACGCCTACGGGCTGGGCGCGGCGCGCGTCGCCCCTGCCCTGTTCGCCGCCGGCTGCCGGACCTTCGTGGTGGCGCAGCTGGAAGAGGCGGTCGCGCTGCGCGCCGTGCTGCCGCCCGACGCGGATATCCTCTCGCTGGGCGGCCTGCCGCCCGGGGGTGCCGCGGTGTTCGCCGCGCACGGCGTCACGCCGGTGCTCAACCACCTTGGCGACATCGAGGCGTGGACGGCGTTTTGCCGCGGGCGCGGCGAGGCCCTCCCCGCCGCCGTGCACATCGACACCGGCATGAACCGACTCGGGCTGGGGCCGGACGAACTCGACCGCCTCGCCGAGCAGCCGGAGCGGCTGGCCGGCATGACGGTCCGGCTGTGGATGACCCACCTCGCCTGCGCCGAGGCCGACACGCCGATGAACGCGCAGCAGCTCGGCCGCTTCCGCATGGCGGTCGCCCGCTTGCCGGCGGCGCCGGCCAGCATCGCCAATTCCTCGGGGATTTTCCTCGGGCCGGCCTACCATTTCGACCTCGCCCGGCCGGGCTGCGCGCTGTACGGCGTCAACCCGACGCCGGCCACGGCGAACCCGATGCGCCAGACGGTGCGCCTCGACGCGCGGGTCCTGCAGGTCCGAAGCGTTGACACGGCTATGACCGTTGGCTACGGTGCCACCCACCGCGTCGCGGGAAAAGGCAAAATTGCCACCATTGCAGTGGGTTACGCCGATGGCTACCCGCGCACGCTGAGCGGGCGCGGGCATGTGTTCGTTGGCGGTGTGCCGGCTCCGGTGGTCGGGCGGATTTCGATGGATCTGATCACGGTGGACGTAACCGCACTGCCCGAGAGCGCCCTGGCGCCCGGCGCGCTGGTCGAGCTGATCGGCCCCAACCGCCCGGTGGACACCGTGGCGGACGAGGCCGGCACCATCGGCTACGAGATCCTCACCTCGCTGGGGCGCCGCTATCACCGCGTCTACGCGGGCGGGGCCGCCTGATGGATTTTCTCGCCGCGACGGGCCGCACCTTCCTGGTCTTCCTGGAAGCGACCGGGCAGCTGGCCATGTTCACCGGCCGCTCGGTCTCGCACTGCGTCCGGCCGCCGCTGTACGCCCGCCAGATCATCCGGCAGATGATCGACATCGGCTACTACTCGCTGCCGGTGGTGGGCCTGACCGCGCTGTTCACCGGCATGGTGCTGGCGCTGCAGAGCTATTCCGGATTCTCGCGTTTTCAGGCGGAAGGCGCCATCGCCACGGTGGTGGTGCTGTCGGTGACGCGTGAACTGGGCCCGGTGCTCGCCGGACTGATGGTGGCCGGGCGCATCGGCGCCGCCATGGCGGCGGAGATCGGCACCATGCGGGTGACCGAGCAGATCGACGCGCTCTCCACGCTGTCCACCAACCCGTTCAAGTACCTGGTGGCGCCGCGCCTGATCGCCGGCACGACGATGCTGCCGCTGCTGGTGCTGGTCGCCGACATCATCGGCGTGTTCGGCGGTTTCCTGGTCAGCGTCTACCGGCTGGACTTCAACGCGTCCTCCTACATCACCCGCACCTGGCAGTTCCTGGAGCCGATCGACGTGATCTCCGGCCTGGTGAAGGCGGCGGTGTTCGGCTTCGTCATCTCGCTGATGGGCTGCTATTTCGGCTACAAGTCGCGCGGCGGCGCCCAGGGCGTCGGTCAGGCGACCACCAACGCGGTGGTGGCGGCCTCGATCCTGATCCTGGTGTTCAACTACCTGATCACCGGAATGTTCTTCTCGACCAAATGACCGACACGCCCAAAATTGCCCTGCGCAACGTCCACAAGCGCTTCGGCCACAAGGTGGTGCTGAACGGCATCGACCTGGAGGTCGGGCGCGGCGAATCCCTGGTGGTGATCGGCGGGTCCGGCACCGGCAAGTCGGTGATGCTGAAGTGCATCCTCGGCCTGCTGCACCCGGACAAGGGCTCGATCAAGGTCGACGGCGAGGAGACCACCCGCCTCGGCTCGCGCGAGCGGGAGAAGCTGCTGCACAAGTTCGGCATGCTGTTCCAGGGCGCCGCCCTGTTCGACAGCATCCGCGTGTGGGAGAACGTCGCCTTCGGCCTGATCCAGGGCGAGCACATGCCGCGCGCCAAGGCCAAGGACATCGCCATGGCGAAGCTGGGAGCCGTCGGCCTGACGCCGGAGGTGGGCGAGCTGTACCCGGCCGAGCTGTCGGGCGGCATGCAGAAGCGCGTGGCGCTGGCCCGCGCCATCGCCGACGAGCCGGAGATCATCTTCTTCGACGAGCCGACCACCGGCCTGGACCCGATCATGGCCGACGTGATCAACGAGCTGATCGTGAAGTGCGTGAAGGACCTCGGCGCCACCGCCGTGACCATCACCCACGACATGGCGTCGGCCCGCAAGATCGCCGACCGCGTCGCGATGATCTACCAGGGCAAGATCATCTGGACCGGTCACGCCAAGGACATCGACGCCTCCGGCAACGCCCACGTGGACCAGTTCGTCCATGGCCGCGCCGAGGGGCCGATCCAGATGCAGATCCGAGCGCTGTAGGGCTTACGGTTTAGCCAGGAGCAGGAGGAATGCGCTACTGTCACATTTGTGAGAGGAGCTGAAAACGATAATGCTCAGGCAAACAGGGCCCGCTCAGAGACAATGATAACGGCTATGCATTAGCCTTTGCACCAACCTGAGCGTGTTCCATGTCGCGATATGCCGATTTGAGACGTCTGAGCACTTGTGGTACCGGATCGGCGCTTGATAAGACGGCCCTTATGTCGAGTTCATATATAGCGTTATTATATCGGTCACGCCCAACGCAAACCATGCTCAAATATTCACAAAGCCTTTCCCCTGCCGGAGTCCAGGCAACAGCAATCAAATGCGAAGCAAACACCTGATGATAAACCGCATAGTGCACCAATTTCTCAACAAATCCAGTGGTGAGCTTCACAAAAACCCTGTGAAACAATCCTTCCCCAAAATTCCTATATGACTCTCCAATGACTATGGACATAAGATAAATTTTAACAGTACGATTTTCCGAGAATGGGACAATATCAGCCGCAGTAACCGCGTTATCAACCGCGTTTCCATTGCGAATTTCGGTGTACAGAGCATCACTCACCGGCATGGCATTGATATATCCGGCAGGCTTTTGCGATGATTGCTCCATCAAAAAGGTATAAATATCAGGATTGATCTTGCTCCACTCCAACGACAGCCCCTGAGGAAGCTCGGCCTCGTCATAATGAGGAATCTTACCAAACGCCTCAACATCTAGAATTGTTCCAGCGCAATCCAATATTGCTGAAAACTCTTCCTTGCTTTCTATTTGCCGACCGTTCACTAGATGGAGCCGTTGAGGGCTTTGGTATAAAAATGGAAGCCAATGCTTTCTCATATGCTGCTCCAATAAAAAATCGCTATGGCCGAAATCATCACATTTAATATTTTGGACAGAAGAATCAAACCAATTAAACCCATGAGATCCACCCGTTCCTGCTCTGGCAATTAACGCACCAGCCCACTTAGGCCATGGATCTTTAAGGCCGCATTCATTTCTTACCGCACCAATTTGATCGCGAGCAAACAAGATCGACCACTCGAAGTCGCTGGGAAGAATTGAACCGCATAAAATAATCTTATCAAATTTGATATCGCTATGCTTAAGCATAGAATAGCACACAATCCATGAACCAAAGCTATGGGCTGCTATCGAATGCCTCTTTCGCGCATCATTCAGGTTTATCGATGGGTCTGCTTCAACAAGACGACCGTACCACGTGTAAAAATGATCAATCATCCGACGGTTGCAAAATGGATTGAGAAACTTCAACAAACCGTAGCGACCATAATCATATGATGCGACTCGCGTTTTGCCGCCCGAAAAAACGGCAGCAAACGCTTTCTGCCATGGTGCGTGAGAACGAATCCCGTGAGCGGAAACAATCAGCGTCGGGTGGTATTGAGGTTTCTTTTTGCTCTCTATCAACCCTGCCCCCACCATATCCGCCGCTTATAATAATGCACCCCACATATACACTCTCCCTATGCGTGACGTCAACGCAACGATGCACATAAAATTATTGTATTATTGATGCGCGCGTCGTTCGTGGATCATTTCCTGCTATACCTGCAGGCACAGCGGGCGAAGGGTATGGGCTTTTAGGCTGTTGGCTCCTTATCCTCACTATTGTCACCCATGATCGGCCGGCCCAGCGCCCTGGCCACCTCCGGCTGCAGCACCAGCGTCAGCATGCACAGCGACGACACGATGGCGAACTCGCCGTTCGCCGCGGCGGCGACCAACTCCTCGCGGGTGAGCAGTTCGAGGCGCATCTCCTCCAGATCGCCGGAGTCCGCCTCGGCCACCTTGCGGCACCCCTTGGCCTGGAACAGGTGGGCGACGCAGCCGCGCTGGTTGCCCTGCATGACGTAGTCGCCGAACGCGACCCATTCGTCGGAGACGTAGCCGGTCTCCTCCAGCAGTTCGCGCCTGGCGGCGTCGAGCGGGTCCTCGCCGGGGTCCACCGCGCCGGCGGGGAAGGTCAGGCTGACGCGGCGGGCGCCGTGCTTGTACTGGCGCAGCATCAGGGCGCGGCCGTCCGGCGTCTCGGCGAAGATGATGATGAAGTCCTGCTGGTCGACCTGGTGGAACTCGACCTGCCGGCCGTCCGGCAGTTCCAGCGTCTCGACGCGGACCTTCAGCCAGGGTTCGTGGGTGTAGACGTCGCGGCTGGCCAGCACCCGCCAGGGCTCCAGGGGCTCCGTCATTCCGCCGCCTCCGCCGCGAGGGAGCGGGTCAGGTCCGCGTTCGTCACCATGGCGAACAGCGCGATCTGCGTCAGCAGCGCGAACTCGCCCCGGCCGGCCGCCTCCATGAGTTCCGCGCGCGTCAGGAACAGCACCTCGCTCTCCTCCAGGTCGTCGGCGTCGGGCTCGGCCACCTTGCGGCAGCCGATGGCGCGGAACATGTGCGACACCGGCCCGCCCTGGTTGGAGTTCACCATGTAGGCGCCGAGGTCCTGCCACTCCGCCCCTTCGTACCCGGTCTCCTCCAGCAGTTCGCGCTTGGCCGCCTCCAGCGGGTCCTCGGACGCGTTCAGGTGGCCGCCGGGAAAGACCAGACTGATGCGCCGGGGGCCGTGCCGGTACTGGCGGCAGGTGATGACCCGGCCGTCCTCGGTCTCGGCGAAGATGCAGGCGAAGGACGGCATCTCGAGCTGGTAGTAGTCGTCGATCCGCCGGCCGTCCGGCAGTTCGATGCTCTCCACCCGCACCTTGAGGAAGGGCGAGGCGTCCAGCAGGTCGCGGCTGGCGGCGACCCGCCAGGGCTTGAGGTCCTTGGGCCCCGTGTTGTCCGTCACAGGAGGCGTCTCCGTCAGTAGGGCGGCTTGGTGAGGCCGGCGGGCGACAGGGTGAAGATCTCGCACCCGTCCTCGGTAATGCCGACCTGATGCTCGAACTGCGCCGAAAGCGAGCGGTCGCGGGTCACCGTGGTCCAGCCGTCGGACAGGATCTTGATGTCCGGCTTGCCGGCGTTCAGCATCGGCTCGATGGTGAAGACCATGCCGGGGACCAGCGCCACCCCCTCCCCCGGCTTGCCGAAATGGTCGACGTGCGGGGCGTCGTGGAAGACGCGGCCGATGCCGTGCCCGCCGAACTCGCGCACAACCGAGAAGCGGTTGGCCTCGGCCAGGGTCTGGATGGCGTGGCCGACGTCGCCCAGCGTGTTGCCCGGCTTCGCCGCCGCGATGCCGGCCATCATGGCCTCGTAGGTGAGGTCCACCAGCTTGCGCGCCTTCACGCCGATCTTCTCGCCGACGAAGTACATGCGGCTGTTGTCGCCGTACCAGCCGTCGAGGATCACCGTCACGTCGATGTTGACGATGTCGCCGTCCACCAGCCGCTTGTCGTCGCTGGGGATGCCGTGGTTGACGACGTGGTTCGGCGAGATGCAGCTGGCGTGCTGGTAGCCCTTGTAGCCGATGGTCGCCGGGATGGCGCCGTGGTCGCGCATGAAGGTCTCGATGAGCTTGTCGAGCGCCCCGGTGGTCACGCCCGGCTTCACGTGGGCGGTGATGAAGTCCAGCGTCTCGGCGGCCAGACGCCCGGCGCGGCGCAGCCCCTCGAATCCCTCCGGCCCATGCAGCGGCACCTTGTGCCCTTCGGTGTCGGTCGCGTACCCGCGCGGCTCGTACGACATGCGAATCCCTTCCTTGCCCCATAGGAGACGGGGTCACGGCATGCTATATATTGTGCTCCGCAACACATCCAGACTCCACGACATTGGCAAAGCCGACAACACGCTACGTTTGCCAGTCGTGCGGCTCCGTGTTCCCGAAATGGGCCGGACGCTGCGACGGCTGCGGTGAATGGAACACGCTGATCGAGGAAGCGGCTCCCGATTCCGCTCCGAAGGGCCTCGGGGTGGGCAAGGGCCGGCGGCTGGAGTTCGTCGGGCTGTCCGGCGCGTCGGAGCCGGCCCCGCGCCGCATGACCGGCATCGCCGAGTTCGACCGCGTCTGCGGCGGCGGCCTCGTGCCCGGCTCGGCGGTGCTGATCGGCGGCGACCCGGGCATCGGCAAGTCGACGCTGCTGCTCCAGGCGGTCGGCCGGCTGGCGCAGGACTGGCGCTGCGCCTACGTCTCGGGCGAGGAGGCGGTGGACCAGGTGCGGCTGCGCGCCCAGCGGCTGGGCTGCGCCGCGGCCCCGGTCGACCTCGCCTCGGCCACCAACGTGCGCGACATCGTGGCGACGCTGGACGGCGGCGACTGCCCCGGGATCATCGTCATCGACTCCATCCAAACCATGTACGTGGACACGCTGGACAGCGCGCCCGGCACGGTGGCGCAGGTGCGCGCCTCGGCGCAGGAGCTGATCCGCGTCGCGAAACGGCGCGGCGTGGTGCTGCTGCTCGTCGGCCACGTGACCAAGGAGGGCATGATCGCCGGCCCCCGCGTGCTGGAGCACATGGTGGACACTGTCCTCTACTTCGAGGGCGAGCGCGGCCACCAGTTCCGCATCCTGCGCGCGGTGAAGAACCGCTTCGGCCCGACCGACGAGATCGGCGTGTTCGAGATGGGCGACGCCGGCCTGTCGGAGGTCACCAACCCCTCCGCCCTGTTCCTCGCCGAACGGCGCGGCGACGTGTCGGGCGCCGCGGTCTTCGCCGGCATGGAGGGCACGCGGCCGGTGCTGGTGGAGGTGCAGGCCCTCGTCGCCCCCTCGCCGCTCGGCACGCCGCGGCGCGCGGTGGTGGGCTGGGACTCGGCGCGCCTCGCCATGGTGCTGGCGGTGCTGGAGGCGCGCTGCGGCGTGCAGATCGGCGCCAACGACGTGTACCTGAACGTCGCCGGCGGTCTGAAGGTGACGGAGCCCGCGGCCGATCTGGCCGTGGCCGCGGCGCTGGTTTCCTCGCTGACCGGCGAGCCGGTGCCGGCCGATGCCGTGGTGTTCGGCGAGATCGGGCTGAGCGGCGAGGTGCGCGCGGTGAGCCAGACCGACACGCGCCTCAAGGAAGCCGCAAAGCTGGGGTTTTCAACGGCGATCATTCCGGCTAGACGGAGCGGCGGAAAGGGCGACCTGTCGCTCAGGACCGTGGAGCTTCACCATCTCGGCGAACTGATGCCGCTGTTCCAGACGGACGGCGGCGGCAGCCGGGGCAGAGGTCGATAGCGCTGGCACGATAGGTTTCGAGGGTAGCGGAGCATGGAGAATTTCCCGATCAACCCGGCCGACGGCGTGGTGTTCGCCGTGCTGCTGCTGGCGGCGCTGCTGGCGTTCACCCGCGGCATGGTGGCCGAGGTGCTGTCGCTGGCCGCCTGGGGCGGGGCGGCGCTGACCGCGCTGTACACCCTGCCCTTCGTCCTGCCGCACACGCAGAAATACGTGAAGGTCGAGATGGTGGCGTACGTCGTCACCTCGGCCGCGCTGTTCATCGTGGCGCTGGTGGTGCTGACCATCCTGTTCGGGCGGATCTCGCGCGGCGTGCAGAACTCCTCGCTGTCGGCGGTGGACCGCTCGCTGGGCTTCCTGTTCGGCCTGTTCAAGGGCGCCGTGCTGGTGTCGGTCGCCTATCTGTTCTTCGCATGGCTGATCCCGGCCCAGGAGCAGCCGCAATGGCTGCAGCAGGCCAAGACCCGGCCCTTGATGGCGGCGGGCGCGGGCATGATCTATGAGTTCGTGCCCGCCAACCTGCGGGCGGAAGGGCTGAACCAGGCCGATCTGGCGCGGGATCGCGCGCGCCAGGCGATCGAGGCGAAGGAGGCGCTGGACCGTCTCACCTCGCCCGTCCCGGCCGGCGGGAAGACGGGTGCACCACCCGCCAATACCGGCTATAAGGAGCGCGATCGCGGCGAGATCGACCGTCTGATCCAGAACACGCGCTGAGTCGGGCCCGTGCACAACGAGGAATCTTCGATGTCTTCGATGCTGACGACGCATCCCTTCGACGACGACAAGCTGCGCGAGGAGTGCGGCGTTTTCGGCATCTACGCGCACCCGCAGGCCGCCGCCATCACGGCGCTGGGCCTGCACGCGCTGCAGCACCGCGGCCAGGAGGCGGCGGGCATCGCCAGCTTCGGCACATCGGAGTTCCGCGTCGAGCACACCATGGGGCTGGTCGGCGACCACTTCTCCAAGGAAAGCGTCATCGGCCGCCTGAAGGGCGACATGGCCATCGGCCACGTCCGCTACGCCACCACCGGCGACACCACGCTGCGCAACGTGCAGCCGCTGTGCGCCGACCTGGAGTTCGGCAGCTTCGCGCTGGCCCACAACGGCAACCTGACCAACGCGCAGCTGCTGCGCCGCCAGCTGGTGCGCCGCGGCTGCCTGTTCCAGTCCACCACCGACACCGAGGTGATCGTCCACCTCATGGCGCTGGCCCGCGGCGGCAGCCCGGTCGACCGCATGATCGAGGCGGTGCGGCAGGTCGAGGGCGCCTTCTCGCTGGTCGCCGCCGCGCACGGCACGGTGATCGGCGTGCGCGACGCGCTGGGCGTGCGGCCGCTGGTGCTGGGCAAGCTGGGCGACAGCCACATCCTGACCAGCGAGACCTGCGCGCTCGACATCGTCGGCGCCGACTACGTCCGCGACGTCGAGCCGGGCGAGATGGTGGTGCTGGACGACGCCGGCGTGCACAGCCTGCGCCCGTTCCAGCCGCAGGGCCGCCGTTTCTGCATCTTCGAGTACATCTACTTCGCCCGCCCCGACAGCATCATGGAGGGCACCTCGGTCTACGAGGCGCGCCAGCTCATCGGCCGGGAGCTGGCGCGCGAGGCCGGCGTCGAGGCGGACTACGTGGTGCCGGTGCCGGACAGCGGCGTGCCGGCGGCGCTGGGCTACGCGGCGCAGAGCGGCATCCCGTTCGAGCTGGGCATCATCCGCAACCACTACGTCGGCCGCACCTTCATCGAGCCGACCGACCAGATCCGCCACCTGGGCGTCAAGCTGAAGCACAACGCCAACCGCCACATGATCGAGGGCAAGCGGGTCATCCTGGTGGACGATTCCATCGTCCGCGGCACGACCTCGAAGAAGATCGTCGACATGATGCGCGCCGCCGGCGCCAAGGAGGTGCACATGCGCATCTCCAGCCCGCCGACCAGCCACCCCTGCTTCTACGGCATCGACACGCCGGAGCAGTCGAAGCTGCTGGCGCACCGCCTGTCGGTGGAGGAGATGCGGCAGTTCATCCAGGCCGACAGCCTCGCCTTCATCTCGCTGGACGGCCTGTACCGCGCCATGGGCGACACGCACCGCGACCCGAAGAACCTGAAGTTCTGCGATGCCTGCTTCACCGGCGACTACCCGATCGCGCTGACCGACCAGCACGACGGCGTGGAGCCGGCGCCGCGCCCCGTCCTGCGCGCCTCCTGATCCATCCCACCCGCCCGCGCGCGGCACCCCGATGCGGGTGCCGGCGCGGGCTTCGTTTGTCCACTGACCTGTAGAGCGACCCCATGTCCCGTCTCGCCGGCCGCTACGCCCTGATCACCGGAGCCTCCCGCGGCATCGGCGCCGCCGTCGCCAAGCGCTTCGCCGCGGAGGGCGCGCACGTCATCCTCACCGCCCGCACCGTCGGCGGCCTGGAGGAGGTGGACGACGCCATCAAGCAGGCCACCGGCGCCAACGCCACGCTGGTGCCGCTCGACCTGCGCAAGTTCGACCAGATCGACGCGCTGGGCGCCGCCATCTACGAGCGCTTCGGCCGGCTGGACATCGTCGTCGGCAACGCCGGCGTGCTGGAGACGCTGGGCCCGGTCGCCCAGTTCGACCCGAAGCTGTGGACTCGCATCCTCGACACCAACGTCACCGCCAACTACCGGCTGATCCGCAGCATGGACCGGCTGCTGCGCGCCTCCGACGCCGGGCGGGCGATCTTCGTCACCTCGGGTGCTGCGAAGGAGCCCTACCCGTACTGGGGCCCCTACGCGGCGAGCAAGGCGGCGCTGGAGATGATGGTGAAGACCTACGCGATGGAGATCGCCAAGTCGAACCTGCGGGTCAACCTGCTGGACCCCGGCATCGTCGCCACCAAGCTGCGCCTGCAGGCCTTCCCCGGCGAGGACCAGACGAAGCTGCGCGCGCCCGAGGACGTCACCGACCGTTTCGTCGATCTGGCCGAGCCGGCCTGCACCCGGCACGGCGAGGTCGTGACGATCTGATCACTGCACCATCGGCATGCGCGCCTCGCCGACCGCCGCGCCGAGAGTCACCGGCAGGACGCCGGTGACGCCGCCGGCCGGCCAGACGTAGCGTGCGGTGACCTTCATGAAGGTCACCCCGCCGGCCGGGTCAAACACCGCCGTCACCGTCAGGCGCGCCGGGTCCAGCGTGAGCGTGCCCAGTTTCGCCGACGCCGCGGCCTGCACCGCCGCGGGAGTCGCCGCGACGTTGACCATGGCGAGCCGCGCCGCCTCCTCCACCGCGAACTGCAGGGTGTTGCGCGTCCAGAAGAAGGTCGCCAGCTCGATGATGGCGATCAGCACGGCGATGAACACCGGGAACACCAGCGCGAACTCGACCGCCGCCGCCCCCCGTTCATCGCGCATCAGGCGCCGCCGCATCGCCGCCCTCCCTCACTGCACCCGGATCACCGCCGTGCCGGCGAGCGCCAGCGGGGACGGCAGTCCGGGATAGGAGAAGAACAGCGGGAAGTCGTGTCGCACCGTGACCGACAGGAAGCGCAGGATCGGATCGCCGCTCGGGCACACGGTGGAACAGCCGATGGACGTCCCGTCCGGGCATTCGCAGAACGGCGCCGGGATCTCCACCGTCGCCGTGGCGTCCAAGCCGCCGGCGTGCAGCGCCGCCGCGGTGATGCCGGCGGTGTCGTTGGGGTTCTGGCGGGCGTACTGCACGGCGCTGCGCGCCGCCGTCTCCAGCGCCATCCGCTCGTAGGTGACGCGGCCGAAGTCGGCGAGGCCGGTCAGGATGATGACCAGCAGCGGCGCCAGCAGGGCGAACTCCACCGCCACGTTGCCGCTGCGGTTGCCGGCCAAGCGCTTGAGCAGACTCATCACGTCCTCACTCGCCCAGCCGGGCCAGGGTGGTGACGATCGGCGCGGCGCCGATGGCGGCGCAGGTCTCGTTGCCGAGCGCGGCGTTGCCGACGAAGGTCACCGTGCGCGCCACGATCTGCACGCAGCCGGCCGACGCCGTGCTGTTGTTGCCGGCCCACTGGAGTTCCTGCGCGGGAAAATACAGCGCGCCGGTGACGTTCATGGACGTGTTGCCGTTGACGAGGTTGGTCCCGGCCGGCGCGCGCCGGTCCTGGTAGATCAGGATGCCGGGAAACGGCACGCCCGCCCCGCCCCGCGCCCGCAGCGTGAGGGTGAGGTTGCCGCTGAGCCGCAGGCCGCCGATCAGCGAGGGCGAACGGGTGCTGGTGAACACGATGGTGACGCCGTCGTTGACGCAGGCCGGGCAGTCGATGGTCACGTTGCCGCGCACCGTCAGGTCGCCCTGGTCGAGATAGTACTCCCCCGGCTCCAGCGTCAGGTGCGTGTTTCCGGAGACATCGAGGCCACCGCAATAGATTCCCTTCGGCAGAAGCTTCGTCTTGTTGACCTTCGTCACCTTGGGGCTGGAGCAGGTCGGCAGCGGCGGGACACCGACGGCGGCGTAGGGATCGGGCAGTGGCCAGCTGTGCGTGGTCGCCGGCTGCGCCAGCCGCAGACTGACGTTGCCGGCGACGGCGATGCCGCCGGCCGTCCACATGGACAGCGCGTTCACCGAGACGTTGCCGCTGAGGTCGATGGCCGACACCGCATTGGAGTTCGAGGCGATCATGCAGCCGGCCATCTCCACGTCGGGATTGCCGCGGGCCAGCACCGCCGACGCCGCGCTGCCGTCCAGCGCCAGCACGCAGGCACGCCCGTTGTCGCTGAGCAGCGCGACCGCGCGGGCGGAGATCGTCGCCGGGCCGGCGTTCAGCGCGGCGGAGAACAGCGCCGGCTGCCGGCGCATCACGACGGCCTCCACCGCATCGGCGCGGCCGGCGAAGGCGCCGCTGGTCGGCGGGGTGAAGACCTGCACGGTGTCGCCGCTTCCGGTGCCGTTGCGGGCCGCCTCCTTCGCCGCCGCCGACGCGATGGCGGCGGTGTTGCCGCGGGCGTTCTCCAACGCGCCGGCGATGGCCGCGGCGTCGGCCGCGGTCTGGAGGCTGCGCCGCGCCATGTACCAGGAGCCGACCTCGACGCCGACGCCGAGCAGCCCCATCAGCACCGTCAGCATCAGCGCGATGGCGACGATCAGCGCGCCGTCCTCGTTCCGGCGCAGGTGCGTGAGTATGGCGTGCAGGCGACGCATCGGGACCCCCGTCATTCCCCCAGCGTGGCGGCGGTGGTCAGCAGCGGCTTGACGCCGAGCGCCGTGCAGCCGCTGTTGTCGAGCGCCGAGTTGCCGCTGAAGTCCACTGTGCGCGCGATGATCTCGACGCAGGTGTTGGCGCCGGAGCTGGTGTTGTTGCCGGTCCACTTCACGGGCGCCGAGGGGAAGTAGAAGGCGCCGTTCATCACGATGTTGGAGCCGCCGTTGATGGTGTTCACCGCGTTCGCCGGCGCCCGGCGGTCCTGGTAGAAGAGGATTCCGGGATAGGGAGAGCTCGCGTCGCTCGGCGCCCGCAGGGTGATGGTGGCGCCGCCGTTGATGGTGACCGCACCGATCTGGTTGGCGTTGTTGCGCGCTGTGAGCACGAAGGTCACGCCCGAGCCGGGCGCCGTGCAGTCGCACGTCACGATGGCCGAGGCGTTGATCTTCAGGCTGGCGCCGTCGAGGTAGTAGGTCCCCGGCTTGAAGACGAAGCTGCCGCTCTGCAAGCTGATGTCGCTGCAGTAGGTGCCGGGGGTGAACACCGTCACGTTCTTCGTCGGCTGGCAGGAGCCGAGCGGCGGAATGGTCAGGCCGGCGTACGGGTCGGGCAACGGCCAGGTGTAGGTCGCCGGCGGCACCGCGAACTTCAGGTTGGACGAGCCACCCAGGCTGGTGCCGCCCGCCGTCCACAGCCCCTGCGCGGTAACGCTGGAACTACCGCTCATGGTGATGGCCGAGCCGCTGGTGGAGTTGGCGGCCAGCGTGCAGCCCTGCATGCTCAGCGTCGAGCTGCCCTGCCCGGTGATCGCCCCGGACGCCGAAGGATCGAGCGCCAGCACGCAGGCCTGCCCGACGGTGCGCACGCGGGCGACGGCGCGGGCCGAGATGTCCACGTTGCCGCTGCCCAGCACGGCGGAGAACATCCGCGCCTCCGGCCGGGTGATGATCGCCTCCACCGCCTGCGGGTCGCCGGCGAAGGCACCGCTGGCCGGCGGGGTGCGAATGGTGATGACGTCCTTGGCGGCCACCGCGCCGTTGCGCGCGGCCTCCTGCCGGGCGGCGGCGGTGACGCGCGCGGCCGCCCCGCGCGCCTCCTCCAGCGCGCCGGCGATGGCGGCGGCGTCGGCGGCGGTCTGCAGGGAGCGGCGCGTCATGTACCAGGAGCCGACCTCGATCCCGACGCCGAGCAGCCCCATCAGCATCGTCAGCATCAGCGCGACGACGACGACCACCGCCCCGGACTCGTCGCGCCGGAGCCGTGCGCCTGCGCAATATCGGGCGATCCGCCGCACCATGCCATCCTCCATCCGCCGCGCCCGCCGGCGCAGGACCGGTACCGGCGTCGAAAAGGCGGGCGCGTTCCGCGAACTCTTGGGAGGATACGCCCTGTCTAGAGAATTCGCAACGAGACGATGAGTGATCTCAAATAAAACACAGCGATGATGCTTGATTTGACTTCAGTTTGCTTGAGGATTGGTTCGAAATTCGAAGCAATTCCAGATCCAAGCCCCCACCCTAACCCTCCCCCGCTGGGCGGGGGAGGGCTTTTACGGTACGCAGCGGAGTTCCCTCCCCCGCCCAGCGGGGGAGGATTAGGGTGGGGAAAACTCTTTCAGCTCTCCGCGAACGGGTTCTTCCGCTTGCGCAGCACCAGTCGCAGCGGCACGCCCGGGACGTCGAAGGTGTCCCGCAGTCCGGCGACCAGATAGCGCTGGTAGCTCTCCGGCAGGTCCATCGGCTTGTTGACGAACAGCGCGAAGGTCGGCGGGCGGGTCTTCACCTGCGTCATGTAGCGGATCTTCAGCCGGCGGCCCTCGACCAGGGGCGGCGGGTGGTGCTCCAGCACGCCGGAGAGCCAGCGGTTGAGCTGCGCCGTCGGCACGCGGCGGTTCCACACCTCATAGGTCTGCAGCACCGCGTCGAGCAGCGTGTCGAGCTTCTGCTTCCTCAGCGCCGAGATGGTGACCACCTGCATGCCCCTGGCCTGCGCCAGCGACGCCTGCAGCTTGTCCTCGACCTCCTTCAGCGCCAGCGCGCGGTTCTCCACCGCGTCCCACTTGTTGACCGCGAGGACCAGCGCGCGGCCCTCGTCGATCACCATGCGGGCGATGGTCAGGTCCTGCTTGTCGAGGATCTGGTCGGCATCGACCACCAGCACCACCACCTGCGCCAGCCGGATGACGCGCAACGCATCGGCCACCGCCAGCTTCTCCACCTTCTCATCGACGCGCGCACGGCGGCGGATGCCGGCGGTGTCGACGAGGCGGAACGGGCGGTCGCGCCACGTCCAATCGACGGCGATGGCGTCGCGGGTCATGCCGGCCTCGGGGCCGGTCAGCACGCGCTCCTCGCCGATCAGGCCGTTGAGCAGAGTCGACTTGCCGACGTTCGGGCGGCCGACGATGGCGACGTGGATCGGCTTGGCCTTCTCCTCCTCGGGCTCCGGCTGGTCGCCGATGCCCTCGACCTCGTCCAGCGTGGCGGGCTCGGGCTCCTTGGCCGCCCTGCCGCGACGGCCGCGGGGCGCCGGCGCCTCGTCCTTGGGGGCGTAGGGCAGCAGCGCCTCGACGAGGTCGGCCATGCCCTCGCCGTGCTCGGCCGACAGCGGGACGGGGTCGCCCAGGCCCAGCTCGAACGCCTCGAACAGGCCGGGCATGCCGACCTTGCCCTCGGCCTTGTTGGCGACCAGGATCACCGGCGTCTTCGAGCGGCGCAGCAGCCGCGCGAAGTGGCGGTCGAGCGGCGTCACGCCGGAGCGCGCGTCGATCAGGAACAGCGCCACGTCGGCACGCTCCAGCGCCTGCTCGGTCTGGCGGCGCATGCGCGCCTCCAGGCTGTCGTCGGTGACGTCCTCCAGGCCGGCGGTGTCGACGATGGTGAAGGACAGCCCGCCGACATGCCCATCGGCCGAGCGCCAGTCACGGGTCACGCCGGGCGTGTCGTCGACCAGCGCCAGCTTCTTGCCGGCCAGACGGTTGAAAAGCGTCGATTTGCCCACATTCGGGCGGCCGACGATGGCGACGGTGAACGACATGAGGCCTGACAATCCCTAACGGCGAATTAGCGGTACGCGGAGAGCGTCCCGTTGTCGCTCAACACATAAAGGGTGTTGTTGGCCACCACCGGCGGCAAGTAGGTCGCCCCCGGAAGCTTGCTGCGGCTCAGCTCGCGCCCGTCGGCGGGGTCGAGCGCCACCAGCACGCCGTGCGAGCCGGTCAGCCACAGCTTGCCGCCGGCCAGCACCGGGCCGGCCCAGGCGACCAGCGCCGACTTGTTGTCCTTCGGATCCCTGCGCTTCTCGAGCTGGCTGACCCAGCGGACCTTGCCGGCCTTGCGGGTCAGCGCCACCACGGCGGCGTCGTTGTCGATCACGAACAGGTAGTCGCCGGCCAGCCAGGGCGTCTGCACGCCGCCGACCGAGGCTTCCCACATGCGCGCGCCGACCCGCTCGTCCAGGGCCACCATGCGGCCGGAATGGCCGATGGCGAAGACCTGCCCGCGGTCGATCACCGGCAGGCCGCGGATGTCGGCCAGCCCGCTCAGCGCGCCGCCGCGGCGGATCGCCGCCAGGCTCTCCTGCCACGCGACGCGGCCGTTCTCGAGGCGCAGGCCGAACAGCTCGCCGGAGGAATAGGGCACCACCAGAAGCGTGCCGCTCGCCGCCGGGCTGGCGGAGCCGAGCAGGCCGGCGTTCTCCAGGATGCCGGCGTGCGTCCACTTCGGCGCGCCGTCGGCGGCGTTGAGCGCGATGGTCTGATTGTCCAGCGTCAGCACGACCACCGTGCCGCCGGCCACCGTCGGGGCGCCGCGCACCGGGCCGGCGACCTTCTTGCGCCAGAGGACGGCGCCGTTGGCGGGGTCGAGCGCCATCACCTCGGCATAGCCGGTCGCGGCGTACAGCCGACCGTCGGCGAAGGCGACGCCACCGCCGCTCGAATCGCCGCGGCGCTTCTCCGGCCGCAGGTCGGTGCGCCAGAACTGCCGGCCGCTGGAGGCCTCCAGCGCGGTCACGTGCGCCTCGGCGTCCATGGCGTAGACGCGGCCCTGCGCCGCCACCGGCGGGCTCAGCAGCACCTCGGAGTCGTCCGAGCCGCTGCCGACGCTGGCGGTCCACGCCTGGACCGGCGACGCGGACAGCGCCGGGTGGCCCATGGCGTGGTCGGGGTTGCCGCCGGCCTGCGGCCACGCGTCGTTGGTCTGCGGCGCCGGCAGCGCCACCGGGGTGCCGGCGAGCGCCGGATCCGGCTCGACCTTGCTCTCGCCGACCAGGACGGCGACGCGCTCGCCGGGCAGCGGCGGCGGCGGGGTCTTGGAGAACCAGTCGCCGACGGTGTCGCAGCCCGCCAGCGCGAGCGCGAACAGGGAAGCGGACAGCAGGGCGGCGCGGCGGCCCCGAACGAGATGGGGCACGCGATGGGTCACGCGGGTGGTCATGCGGGTCATCAGCTCTTGCCGTAAAGGGCGGCGAGGTCGGCTGCCCGCGAGCGCACGCCCGACGGTGCCAGCGAATCGTCCGCGAGTTGCTGGAACAGGGTGCGGGCACGCTCGCGGTCGCCGGAGCGGGCGGCGAGCAGCGCCGTCAGCTCGCGCGCCGAGAAGCGCCAGGGGCTGGCGTCCACCGTCAGCGGCTGCAGGCGGGTCTGGAGCTTCGCCGCGTCGCCGCCGTCCATCTGGTGCATCACCGACAGCAGCGTCGCCAGATCGCGGTAGATCGCGTCGGCCGAGCCGTTGCCGGCGATGGAGTCGTAGACCGCGACCGCGTCGGCGGTCTTGCCCTCCTCCACGCGCAGCGCCGCCTCGTTCAGGCGGGCCAGCACGGCGAGGTTGGCCGGGGCGGAGCCGGAGAACGCGGTCAGCGCTTCGACGCCCTTCTGCGGGCCGGCGGCGGCCTGCGACAGCGCGCTGACCAGACGGCCGGTCTCGGCCTCGGCCTGCGACCGCTTCCAGCCTTGCCACGCCTGCCAGCCGGCGGTCGCGGCGACCAACAGCACCGCCACGGTGCCGAGGATCCCGCCGTAGCGCTTCATGAACTGCGTCGTGCGATCGCGGCGCAGGTCCTCGTCGACTTCCTGGAAAATGTCGCTCATGGGGCTTCGGCGGCGTCCTGCTGGGGCATCCCGGTTCACGCTCCGGGCGGAACGCCTGGAACGGAGTCTGAAAGGGCCGGATAGCAGAGGCGCCCGCACCCGGTCAAGGTCGGTCGGGCGAAAAGCCCCTCCCGGCGTGTCCGGGAGGGGCTTTTGCCGCTCATTCGGCCAGCGACGCCGCCTGGGTGGCGCCGTCACGGCCCTGCGCGACCGGTGGCAGGGCGGAGCAGATGGCCTGCGCCTGCTCCTCGGTCTTCTTGTAGATGGTGGTCTCCAGCAGCATGCAGGCCTGCTTGTTGTTGGCCACCCACTGCTGCGTGCAGTCGGCGGCCGTCTTCTGCGGGTCGGAGGCCGGCGCCTGCCCCATGCGGGCCTGCCAGCAGGCGGCGATCAGGTCCTGGGTCATCACCTGCATGCCCTTCTCGAAGTTCTCGGTCTTGGGCGTGGTGTCGTTCCAGGCGGTATAGAAGATCTGGCTGGGGTGGTTGGCGGCGATCACCGGAACGGCGCCGGACGGCAGCGACAGCAGCCCGACCTGATCGACCTGCAGCTCCAGCCCGTACTGCGCCTTCAGCCACGCGCGCACCGGGCCGCCGAAGGCGACCATCGGCTTGCCGTAGTAGGGGGTCGCCGGGTTGCTGGTCCACTGCCCCAGCATGTCGGTGATGTAGCCGGTGAACTTGCCCTCGACCCCCTCCAGCTTGCTGCCGTCGCTGGCCGGGGCGGCGATCGGATTGATGTCGATGATCGCCTGGTAGGCCGGGCTCTTGTCCGCCGGGATGCCGTTCTGCGCCAGCAGCATCGCCCAGCGGTCGGTGGTGGCGGAGTTCAGGTAGTCCTGCTTGTCCGTCAGCGAGTAGTCGGGCGGGAAGTGCAGCAGCTCGACCGTCGGGTTGTTCACCATGGCCAGCCCGACCGGCAGGAAGAAGCGCCAGGTGTACGGCCACTGGCTCGCGCCCTCCGGGGTCTTCGAGGCGGCGATGGAGCGCGCGGTGGCCAGAGCCTTGTCGCCGGCGCTCAGGAACGCGGTGACCGCCTTCGGGTAGGTCTTCTGGGCCGAGCCGGTGAAGGTGGCCTGGTAGCCGGCGCCGGCGCGGCGCACGGTGACCGCCGAATCGGCGTAGCCGTCGCGCTTCAGGCTCTGCTCCAGGTAATGCCTGACGGTGTCCTCGACGGAGGCCGCGCCGCACACCGAGACGTCGGAGCAGGTGTTCGGCCAGGAATACAGCGCCTTGACGCGCGCCTCGCCGCCCAGCGACACGGTGGTGCCGGGCGCCGCCTTCTGGGGCCCCCTCTGCGCCGCGGCGACGCCGGAGACCGCGACCATCGCCACCGCGGCGGTGGCAGCCAGAACAATATTTCTCGCCTTCATGTTTCCCCCATTCCGCCAACGCATACGGCAGCATGCCGCGCGACCAATTTGTACGCGCGAGAGTAGGGGTATTTCCTGCGGGGATGAAGCGGAGATTGATTACAGCCGGGACACGTTACTTACCGCGCCGGAACGGAAAACGCGAAGGGCACCGGGGTGATGGAGCCCCGGTGCCCTTCGCGTGCCGTGTCGTGCCGGTCAGGACGCCATGGCCGCGGCGGCGATGACCGCCTGGGTGCGGTTCTTGACGCCCAGCGACTTGAAGATGGCGGTGACGTGGATCTTCACCGTGCCCTCGGACAGGCCGAGTTCGTAGGCGATCTGCTTGTTCGACTTGCCGGCGCGCAGGCAGTCGAGCACCTCGCGCTGGCGCTGCGTCAGGCCGTAGGTGCCGCCGCGGTCGCCCCCGGTGTCGGCAGCGCGACGGCGCGGGGCCAGTTCGGCGCCGAAGGTGATGGCGCCCGGCGGAACGTAGATGCCGCCGGAGAACACGAGGTTGAGCGCGCCCATCATGACCTTGACGCTGCTCGACTTCGGGATGTAGCCGGTGGCGCCGGCGTCGAGCGCGCCACGGATGTCGCTCAGCGATTCAGAGGCGGAGATGACCACCACCGGCGTGCCCGGCTGCAGGTCGTGCACCTCGCGCAGGCCCTCGAAGCCGGGCCAGCCCGGCATGTGCAGATCCATCAGCACGACGTCGAACTGCTCGCCGCCGCGGCAGTGCTCGATCAGCTCGCCGAAGGTTCCCGCCTCGATGAAGGTGGCTTCGGCGTGCAGCTGCTCCAGCAGGCGGCGCAACCCTTCGCGGAACAGCAGATGGTCGTCACCGATCAGAATCTTCATTTCCCGTCCACCCCTCTCTGGTCCCGGCCTCCCGGCCGGATGTATTCGTTCACGTCGCCGTCCCCTCCTGTGGGCCCTCCTGTGGGGAGGCGCGTCATCCGACAGCATCGGCGGCACACGAAGACAGGTACCACAATCGATGGTGTCTAAACATATCCACAAGTGCCATAGAACGTTTGCGGACATAAAGTTGACCTTCGGCATCGCGTCAAGCACGCATGCGCGGCCTAACCCGTCCGTACAGTCTATGACCTGAGAAACGTCATACGCCCGACACGGCGGAATCCGCGGAGCGCCTTGAGGATTCGGACAAGAGCCGAGCTTATGCTTGCTGTTCTTTTGGAACCTGACGCGAGGTCTTGCTGTTCGGAAGACAAGCCCGGCTTTTGAAGATCAGATGCCCCGGCCGCACAGCACCGGCCTGTACCGAGGTGGAGAGCAACGCTTCTCCCGACGCGTCGCACTCCGGACACTTTTGCGCCCGTGCGGCACGGAAGTGTTATCACGAGGAGATGGTCCGTCGCCAAACAGCTTGGCTTGACGAACTTGAGTGATGGGCTATCGTTTGATTTACGGGAGTGAGCATAATTTATAAGATCAATAAGACAGTGTCAAGTTTCTTTGCAGAATTTAAGCAGGCTTTTCCGAAAAGTTATGGACCCTTCAGGCGATTTTGCTACCCCCGACGCGGAAGGTGACCCGACAAGCAACGGAACCCGGAAACGGGCCGGCCGTGTACGCCCTCAAAAAAGAGCCAGAGCTGACCCATGCACACGACCCACGAGTACGCGCCCGAGCGAGCATCGCCGACAACGACCCGCAACGCGGTGAGCCCCATGCACGTCTGCCTGATCCTCGACAACACCAGCCTGACCGACACGGTGGTCCAGGCGCTGGAGAAGGCCGGACGCCACCGCCTCACCGTCTTTCACGACCTCGGCGAACTGACGCAGAGCACGCTGACGCCCGACGCGATCCTGATCGGGCTGCAGCAGTTCACCGCGCTGCGCGAGAACGAGCCGATGGTGTACCTGCGCCTGTCGCGGCGCTCGCGCATCGTCGTGGTGCTGTCGTCGCGCGAGCTGCTCGACGCCGCGCACATCCTCGCCTTCGCCGACGCCTGGGTGTTCGAGGACATCAACGTCGACCGCATCAACGAGCTGCTGGACCTGGGGTTGGAAGGCCACTGCCTGATGCCCAAGCAGTTCCTGTCGCGCCTCGGCGTCGATGAGATCCGCCTCACCCTGCTGCCCCGGCTGTCCGAGCCGGAGTTCGAGACGCTGCGCCTCCTCGGCCAGGGGCTCAACAACCGCACCATCGCCAACCAGCTCGACCTGTCCGAGGCGGTGATCAAGTCGATGGTGCGCAGCGTGCTGTCCAAGCTGCATTTCCGCAACCGCACGGAGGCCGGCGTCTTCGCCGCCCGCCAGCAGAGCGCCCTGCAGCAGGCCCGCGACGGCCGCATGGCGCAGCAGCACCATCAGCCGCTCAGCCGCTCGGCGTAACGACGCGGCTCGGGTTTGGTCTTTCCGGGGTTTTCCGGTCCGGCCGGCCGTCGCCGCAGCATCGCTGCGGCGACCGCGCCGTATGGACCCGTTCCTACTGGTGCGCGGCCGTGACGCCGGCAGGAACCGCACCGGCCAGCTCGCCGCCGATGCCGTTGTTGAGCGCCCAGATGGCGGCCTGCGTGCGGTTGGATGCGTTGATCTTGCGCAGCAGGCTCTTGAGGTGGACCTTCACGGTCGCCTCGGTGATGTTCAGGTGGTTGGCGATCATCTTGTTCGAATCGCCGTTCAGCAGGCAGCGCAGGATCTGCACCTCGCGCTGCGACAGGCCCTTGCGCGACACCGGCATCTCGGTGCCGTTGCCGTTGACCCGGCCGCTGATCAGCAGCGCGGCGAGGTGGGTCGGGAACACCTTCTCGCCCATCATCACCAGGCGCAGCGACTGCGCCAGCGCGTCCGACGACAGGTCCTTCATCAGGTAGCCGTCGGCGCCGGCCTCCAGCGCGTTGGCGAGGCGGCGGGTGCACAGGTCGCTGGTCAGGATGACCATGCGGGCGTCCGGAAGGTTGGCGCGCAGGCGGCGCATGCCCTCGGCCTCCTCGTCGCCGCCGTTCACCAGGTCGAGCAGAACGAGTTGCGGGCGCAGGCCGGATTCGACGGTGGACACCGCCTCGCGCAGGTTGCCGGCTTCGGCGACGATCTGGAAGGGCGAATCATCCAGCAGGCGCTTGAGCCCCTCCCGGAACAGCTTGTTGGAGTCGATCAAAAAGGCTCGCACTGGTTCCATTGTCAGCTCCCGCGATATTCGGATGGATGCGCAAGGTTCCGTTGGTAATCTTCTCGGATTCCGCTCCGCGCAGGTCTCCCAACCGCGCCATACCGATGGCATCTTCGTGCCGATATTTTGGGTGAAGATACCCCTGTGTCGTGAGCAACGATACCACTCTGAGGTATTAACAGAAGAACGCATTGGGTATATGCGCAAAGCATCTTTCGAATTTGGTGTGATTCGTTGCCTTTTAAAGAATTAGTCGCTTTCTTTTGGGCTTTCGATATTGGGTTAGTCTAACCCCAATTCGCCTTCTTTAAAGGGTTCCATTGAGAATTTGGCACCGCCCTTGCGCACTGCGGTTGCAAGAGGGGTGCTTCGCCCTGTTCGGCGGTACGCCGGCGGGTGATCTCCCACACCGGGAGGCTACCGAGGGGTGCACCCGGCCGCACAGGTCCGCCTATCACAATGGTCGTATGCGGAGGTTCGCGGCGGGATGCTATAGATCCCGCCCCCTGCCCTCCGGAGCCCCCGCGTGTCGGTCTGGAACGTCGCCGGCGCGATGGCGCTGGCCTACCTGCTGCTGCTGGCGCGCAGCGCCTGGAAGCAAGGCGAGCTGCGCCAGTTCCTGTGGAGCCTCGCGATCCTCGCCGGCGTCGTCGCCGTCATCGCCGCGGTGGTCGCGGCGGCGGTGTGGATGGGCCGCTGACGCACGAAAAAGTTGATGCACGAAAAAGCCCTCCCCGGCCGCGCCGGGGAGGGCTCTTCGTGACCGCCTCAGATCAGATGGTGCCGCGCTCGTGGGCGAGGCGCATCAGCACGTACTGCCGCATCATCTGGTTGCGGAAGCGGTAGCGGAAGCGCCCCGGCTCCGGCACCGGCGCCAGCACCGCACCGTGGTCGACCGCCGTCAGGCGCGTCAGCAGGTCATCGAGGTCGCTGAACGCCGGCTGGCCGTCGGCCGCCGTCAGTTCCGACGGGTCGAAGACGCCGTACTCGTCGGCGGGGCACAGCGCGGCGGCGTGCAGCACGTCCTCCAGCTCGCCCCGGCGGGCGCCCGCCAGCATCCGGTTGTACGAGTCGACGATGCCGCGCTCGGCCTCCTGCAGGCACCGGCTGACCGCGTAGGCCAAGTCGCTGCGTTCAACCACGGTCGAGCCGCGGCTGACCGCGCTGCGCGCCGCGTGCAGACCGAGCAACTGGGCGTAGTAGGGCAGACCACGCACGAAGTCGCCGATCCGCCGCACCACGTCCGGAGCGAAGGCGATGCCGGCGTTCTCGGCACCGGCGTTGATCAGCCGCTCGATCTCCTTGTCGGTCATCAGCGGCAGGTGCACCGGCACCAGCGAGCGCTGGATCGACGGGTGCTTGCCGAGCAGTTGGTCGAGGTTCTCCGCCACGCCGACGATCAGCAGCGTCACCGCGATCGAGCTGTCGGTGAGGTTCTTGAGCATCTCCGCCAGCTTGTTGCGGAAATCCTCGTCGGTGATGCGGTCGTACTCGTCGAGGATCAGCAGCGCGTGCGTGCCGTAGATGCCGGCCAGCACCTCGTTCAGCTCGGTGACGCTGAAGTTCCCCTCGGGCAGCAGCTCGTTGAAGCTGGTGAAGGTGCGCCGCGCCGCAAACGGGTTGTCCATCCCCGAGCGGTAGTAGGTGGACGGGATCCGCCGCAGCAGGTGGCGGAAGCTGTCCTCGAAGCTCAGTTCGGCGCTGCAGGTCAGCTTCAGCGACAGGTAGCCGGCCTGCGTGGCGATCTGCTCGATGGCGTTGGCCACCGAGGTCTTGCCGCGGCCGCGGTCGCCGAACAGGATGACGTGCGCCCGCTCCTCCTCCACCGCCGAGATGATTCGCTTCAGCGCCGCCGTGCGGCCGATGAACAGCCCGTTCAGCGCCTGCTTCGGCCGCGTCGGGGTGAAGGCCTCGCGCAGGCGGCCGTTCATTTCCGGCGTCATGCCGGTCAGCAGAGCCGGCGCCGTGCCGCGTGGTCCGCGCAGGCCGGCGTTCACCGGCATGGTGAAGCGCGGCAGTTCCGCATCGTCGCCCGCCGACCCGCGCGGCGCCGGAGCCGGACCGGCCCTCAGGGCGTCCGCCGTTCCCGGAACGGTGCGCAGCCGCGGCGGTCCGCCCATGGCGACCGGCGGCCTGTCGGCCGGGCCGGCGAAGGGCTGGCCGCCGGCCGGCTGGCCGGTGATCCCGCCGCCCGGACCGCCCGCCATGGGGCCGCTGCTGGTGAAGTCTTCGTCCGCCCCGGCGGCGCGCCGCTTTCGAAAGAAGTTCCGCATCGCTCCCGCATCCTGACCGTCTTTGCCGGCAATCCCTCCCCGCCGCGCGCCGAGGGCCGAGCGCGGGGTGTGACTGCAACCAGCATTTAAGGATCGGTAAGCCGCTGAACGGCTTGGGATTTCGGATACTATACCGATGTGGGACCGCGGGGTTTCGAAAGCGCACCCCAACCGGGTGCGGACGCGAAGACCGCTACCCCTTCCGGAGAAAGCTCAGAGCAGGACGGCGTGGCCGAGCACGGTCCAGGCGTACAAGGTGCCCAGGAACGCGACCAAGGTGAACATCTCGCGCAGGAACCGCAGCATCGTCATGGGACTCTCCCTCTGCCTTCGGTGAACCGTGTTCGTTGGAGGAAGATTGCCAGAACGGAATGCGAACATCAAGCGCCAAGTTCGCATTACGTTCTCATCTTGGCCGGGCCGCTCGCCGGACCGTCCGGTGCGGACCGGCGGTTCGCCCGCTTGTCTGTGGTGGCGGTCCGTCGAATGTTGTAACTGTCGACGCGTTGTAACTGCGAAGACAAGGCGCCCCTTCGGCGCCGACGCCGGTCCAACGGCGCGCCAAAGGGGAACGAGACGGCCGCATGGAAACCGCGCAGACCTCCGGCAAGACGCCCTCCAACCCGGCATCGCAGGGCGAGGCCAGCCACACCGTCAGCAACCGGCTGCCGGCGCTGATGCTCGGCGCACTGGGCGTGGTGTACGGCGACATCGGCACCAGTCCGCTCTACACCATGCGCGAGGTGTTCGCCGAGGCGCACCTTCCGCTCAACGAGACGACGGTGCTGGGCGTGCTGTCGCTGGTGACCTGGACGCTGATGATCGTCGTCACCGTGAAGTACGTCATGGTCGTCATGCGCGCCGACAACAAGGGCGAGGGCGGCGTGCTGGCGCTCGGCACGCTGGCGCAGCGCGGCCTCGCCAGCCCGCGCGGGCAGCGGGCGGTGATCGGTCTGGCGATCCTGGGCATGGCGCTGTTCTTCGGCGACAGCCTGATCACCCCGGCCATCTCGGTGCTGAGCGCCGTGGAGGGCCTGAAGGTCGCCACCCCGGTGTTCGAGCCCTACGTGGTGCCGATCACGCTGATGGTTCTGGCGGTGCTGTTCGTCTTCCAGCGCCAGGGCACCGGCAAGGTCGGCATCCTGTTCGGGCCGATCATGCTGCTGTGGTTCGCCACGCTGGCGGGGTTGGGCGTCGTGCAGATCGTGCGCTGGCCGGACGTGCTGCGCGCGCTCGACCCCGAATACGCCGTCCTGCTGTGGGTCGCCCATCCCTGGGCGACCTTCGTCGGCCTGGGCGCGGTGGTGCTGGCGGTCACCGGCGCCGAGGCGCTGTACGCCGACATGGGCCATTTCGGCCGCCGGCCGATCCGGCTGGTGTGGCTGTACTTCGTGCTGCCGGCGCTGCTGCTGAACTACTACGGCCAGGGCGCCCTGCTGCTGCACGAGCCCGACGCGCGCGAGAGCCCCTTCTATCATCTGGCGCCGGACTGGCTGCTCTACCCGCTGGTGATCCTGTCCACCATGGCGACGGTGATCGCCAGCCAGGCGGTGATCTCCGGCGCCTTCTCGCTGACCCGGCAGGCGGTGCAGCTCGGCTACCTGCCGCGGCGGGAGATCCGCCACACCTCGGTGCACGAGATCGGGCAGGTCTACATCCCGCGCAACAACTGGCTGCTGCTGGTCGGCGTGGCGTTCCTGGTGTTGGCCTTCCAGTCGTCCAGCAACCTCGCCGCCGCCTACGGCGTGTCGGTGACCGGCGCCATGGTGATCGACGCCATCCTCGTCGCCTTCGTGGCCCGCCGGCTGTGGCACTGGAACCCGTGGCTGCTGACGCTGGCGCTCTCCGCCTTCCTGGTCATCGACCTGGCGCTGTTCGGCTCGACCCTGCTGAAGGTGCCGCAGGGCGGCTGGTTCCCGCTGGTCGTCGCCGTCGTGGTGTTCCTGATCATGACCACGTGGCGCAAGGGCCGCACCATCCTGGCCGAGCGGCTGTACCAGGACTCCCTGCCCATGGAGATGTTCCTGGAGCGCATCCGGCCGGAATCGCCGATGCGCGTCGCCGGCACCGCGGTGTTCATGACCGGCAACCCCGACGTCGTGCCGCACGTCCTGCTGCACAACATCAAGCACAACAAGGTGCTGCACGAGCGCGTCATCATCCTGACGGTCATCGTCGACGACGTGCCCTGGGTGTACGAGGACCGCGCCATCCACGTGGAGAAGCTGGGCAAGGGCTTCTTCCGGGTGATCCTGCACTACGGCTACATGGAGCAGCCGCACGTCCCGCAGGCGCTGGAGCGCTGCCGCCGCTACGGCCTGCACACCGACATGATGGACACCTCGTTCTTCCTCGGCCGCGAGACGCTGATCCCGTCGCGGCGCACCGGCCTGCCGACGTGGCGCGAGCCGCTGTTCATCCTGATGTCGAAGACCGCCCTGTCGGCGACCGAGTTCTTCTGCATCCCGCCCGGCCGCGTCGTGGAGCTGGGCACCCAGGTGGAGATCTGAGGCCCCCGAGCTAAATTACTAAGGTATCTTAGTATTTTGTGCCACGGGGCGGCTGCACAGCCCTCGCTTGCAGGCAATCCGATATATGCCTAGTATCCGGCTCAAGGCCGTGAGGAGGCTCCCGGATAAGCCGCAGCCACCGTCCCGCGCCAGGAGTCTGTCGCGCATGCCCAAGCAGGGCTTCTTCCTGAACCGGGGCGGGCTGGTGGCCTTCGCGCTGATCGCCGTGGCGGCGATCCTGTTCGATCTCGGCTACCAGTTCTACGCCGGCCGCTCGCTGACGCTCGAGAAGGGCGCGAAGACGCTCGCAAACCTCACCAGCGCGCTGGAGGCGGGCACCACGCGCACCGTGCAGGCGGTGGACGTCACGCTGGCCTCGGTCGCCGACGCCGTCGGCTACAGCGGCATGCCCGACAGCCTGGAGGCGCGCACCGACGTGACGGCGCTGCTGCAGGAGCGCGTGCGCCGCTCACCGCACCTGCGCTCGCTGACGCTGGTCGACACCGGCGGCCACGTGGTCGCCAGCACCGAGGAAAACCACAACGTCATCGCTTCGCTGCGCGACCGCGACTTCGTGGCGGCCCCGTTGAGCGGCACCGAGAAGGACCTGTTCATCGGCATGCCCCTGCGCGGGCGGACGCTGGTTCCGCCCTACGACCAGGACAACGCAGACTGGCTGCTGCCGATGAGCCTGCCGGTGCGCGGGGCGCACGGCAAGCTGCTCGGCGTCGTGGTGGCCGCGGTCAACCCGGAATACCTGCACGGCATCTTCCAGACCGTGGAGATCGGCCAGGGCGGCTCGGTGACGCTGTACCGCTTCGACGGCGTGCGCCTGGCCGGGCTGCCCCTCGACCCGGCGGGCATCGGCCGCTCCGACGCGGCGTCCGCGCCCTTCCACACCCATCTGCGCCAGGCCGAGCACGGCGTGTTCACCGAGACGGTGGATGGCCGGCGCCGCATGGTGTCCTACCGCACGGTGCCGGTCTGGCCGCTGGTGCTGGTCATCACCCACGACGAGCAGGACGAACTGGCCGCGTGGCGCGCCAGCGTGCGCGACAGCGCGCTGATCGCCGGCGCCTTCATCGTGCTGATCGCGCTGTTCACCGTGCTGCTGTTGCGCAGCCTGGGCCTGCTGCGCCGGCAGGGCGTGGCGCTGGAGGAGGGCAACGCACGCCTCAAGGCGATCCTGGAGACGGCGGTCGAGGGCATCCTGACCGCGCGGGCCGACGGCCGCATCGAGAGCGCCAACAACGCCGCCCACCGCATCTTCAACTTCCCGCCGGGCGAACTGATCGGCCGCAACGTCACCGAGTTGATGGCGCCCGAAGAGCGCGAGGTGCACCGCCGCCGCATGGCCGAGTTGTCCGGCCCCGGCCCGCGCCCGCCCACCGGCTTCAACCGGGAGGTGACCGCGATGCGCCGCACCGGCGAGGCGTTCCCGCTGGACATCTCGATCGCCGAGGTGCGCACGCAGGACGGCCCGCTGTTCGCCGCCATCCTCCGCGACCTGACCGAGCGCAAGCACGCCGAGAGCGACCTGCGCGAGGCAAAGGAGCGCGCCGAGGCCGGCCAGCGCATCAAGATGGAATTCCTGGCCACCATGAGCCATGAGATCCGCACGCCGATGAACGGCGTGATCGGCATGGCCGGCCTGCTGCTCGACACGCCGATGACCGAGGAGCAGCGCTCCTACACCGGCACGATCCGCGATTCCGCCGAATCGCTGCTGACCATCATCAACGACGTCCTCGACTTCTCGAAGATCGATGCCGGCAAGCTGGCGCTGGAGGTGGGCGAGTTCGAGCTGGTGCCGCTGGTCGAGAGCGTGGTCGAGATCCTCGCCCCGCGCACGATCGCCAAGGGGGTGGAACTGGTCAGCTTCGTGCCGCCGTCCCTGCGCGGCACCCTGCGCGGCGATTCCGGGCGGCTGCGGCAGATCCTGCTCAACCTCGCCGGCAACGCGGTGAAGTTCACCGACCGCGGCAGCATCTCCATCCTGCTGTTCGAGGAGTCCACCCTGGATAACCGGGTGCAGATCCGCTTCGAGGTGCGCGACACCGGCATCGGCATCGCCGAGGCGGACCGCGACCGGCTGTTCTCCATGTTCTCCCAGGTGGACGCCAGCCCAGCCCGCCGCCACGGCGGCACCGGCCTGGGGCTGGCGATCTGCCGGCGCCTGACCGAGCTGATGGGCGGTTCCATCGGCGTCGACACCACACCCGGCCGCGGCAGCGTCTTCTGGTTCACCGTGCCGCTGGAACGCACCGCGGTGCCCGCCGACCCCGCGCTGCGCTGGTCCGGCCGGCGGGTGATGGTGGTGGACGACATGGCGGTGAACCGCGACGTGCTGGCGCGCCAGCTCGCCGCCTTCGGCATCGTCGCCGAGTCCGCCGAGGACGCCGACACCGCCATGGCCGCGCTGACCGCCGCCGAGGCGGAGGGTCGGGCGTTCGACGCCGCCATCCTCGACCACCGCATGCCGGGCGTCACCGGCCCCGAGCTGGCCGAGCGGATCCGCGCCACCACGGCGCTCACCCGGATGCGGCTGGCGCTCGCCTCCTCGCAGCCCGGCCAGCCGCCGGCGCCCGGCACCATCGACGCGCTGCTTCCCAAACCGGTGCGCCTGGACGCGCTACGGGCCTGCCTCGCCCGCCTGCTCGACGCCGAGCCCGACCAGGCCGAGGCGAGCCCCACCGCCGCCACACCCGCATCGCCGGCCGAGGGCAGGCGCTGCCGCATCCTGGTGGCCGAGGACAACCCTGTGAACCAGCAGCTCGCGCTGGCCCTGCTGCGCCGCGCCGGCCACGTGGCCGAGGCGGTGGCCAGCGGCACCGAGGCGGTGGCGGCGGTGCGCGCCATCCCCTACGACATGGTGCTGATGGACGTGCAGATGCCGGAGATGGACGGGCTGGAGGCGACGCGCACCATCCGCCGCCTGCCCGGCCCGGCCGCGCGCATCCCCATCGTCGCCATGACCGCCAACGCCATGCGCGGCGACGACGCGCTGTGCTACGCCGCGGGTATGGACGACTACCTCGCCAAGCCGGTGGACGCGCAACGCCTGCTCGCCACGGTGTCGCGCTGGGCCGGGCGTTCCGGCGGCGTGCCCTACGCCGCGCCGACACCGGCAGACGCGGCGCAGCGCACCGTCGCGCTGCAGACCGACGCGGCCAAGCTGGCGGAACTGCGCGAAGCCATGGGCGATTCCGGCGTCCGCGCGTTGCTGGAGGCCTTCTTCCGCGACTCGCCGGCCCATCTCGGCTGCCTGCGCGACGCCTGCCGCGCCTCCGACCTGGAGGCGGTCGAGCGCGCGGCTCACACCCTGAGGGGAGCGGCCGGCAGCATCGGCTTCACCGAGGTGGCGGACGCCGCCGCCCGCGTCGTTGCGGCGGTACGCCAGCAGGACGCGCAGGCGGTGGCGTCGGAAGCGACGGCCCTGGCCGAGGCCTACGCACGCGTGCGGCACCAGCACAAGCAAGAGGCGACGGCCGCGTAGGGCGGGGCCACCGGCGCCGGGAGCATGCTCTTAAACCGCGAAGGCGCATAGCCGCTCGGTTGAGCGACTGAGATCGTCTCCCTGCGCATCATTCTCTTTCCAGACCATCATCCCGCGAAAGCGGGGATCCAGAGAGTCGGCCAAGCCTTTGACCCGGCAAGGACTTCTGAATCTCCGCTTTCGCGGGGATGACGAACAGAGAGGGTGGGCGCGTGCGGACGACGCCGTTCGGACTGCGCGGCGCTTACTCCGCCGCGGTCTCGGCCTCGTCGGTGCCTTCGCGTTCGGCGCGCTTCTTCTCGATGGCGCGGCCGATCCAGATGGAGACCTCGTAGAGGAACAGCATCGGCACGGCGAGGCTGACCTGGCTGATCACGTCCGGCGGCGTCAGCACCGCGGCGACGATGAACACGAAGACGATGGCGTAGCGGCGCTTGGAGGTCAGCGTCTCTACCGTCAGCAGGCCGGCGCGCACCAGCAGCGTCAGCACCACGGGCAGCTGGAACGCCACGCCGAAGGCGAAGATCAGCGCCATGACCAGATGCAGGTACTCGCCGACGCGGGCCTCGAACTCGATGGGCAGTTGGCCGCTGTCGCCGCCGGGGTGGAACTCGAAGCCCAGGAAGAACTTCCAGGCCATCGGGAACACGAAGTAATAGACCAGCGCCCCGCCCATGAAGAACAGCACCGGGGTCGCCGCCAGGAAGGGCAGGAAGGCCCGGCGCTCGTGCTTGTACAGGCCCGGCGCCACGAACATCCAGATCTGGCTGGCAATGATCGGGAAGGAAAGGAAGCAGCCGGCCCAGAACGCCACCTTCACGTAGGTGAAGAACGCCTCGGTCAGGCCGGTGTAGATCATCCGGCGCCCCTGCCCTGCCAGGATGTCGGCGAGCGGCTGCACCAGGAAATTGTAGATCTTGTCCGACACCAGGTAGCACAGAAGGAAGGCCACCAGCAGCGCCACGATCGAATACATCAGGCGGTTGCGCAGCTCGATCAAATGATCGATCAGCGGCATCTTGCTGTCTTCGATCTCGTCGTGCTCGGGTTCCGTGGTCATCCCGGTCATGTCGTCTTGGTGTCGGTCGTGGATTGCGGGGCCGCGACAGAATCGGCGGCGGCCTTGGGCGCCTCGGCGGGCGCCGCCTCAGCCGGGGCCGGCGGGGCCGCCGCGGTTACAGCCAGCGGGTCGGCGGCCACCGGACTCGTCGAGGGCAGCGGCGGCGCGTCCTCCGGCGGGCTGCCGGGGTGGCCGGCGGCGCCGGTCATCTCCGGCGGCAGGTCGAAGGCGGCCTTCAGATCGCCCTTGGGGTCGATCTGGTTCTCCACCATCGCCTTGATGTTGAGGTCGCGGGCCTTCAGCGCCTGCTTGCGCAGGTCGTCCAGCTCCGCCTCGCGCATCATCTCGTCCAAATGGCCCTGGAAGTCGCGCGCCACTAGGCGCGCCTTCCGCACCCACTTGCCGACGGCGTAGATCGCCTGCGGCAGGTCCTTCGGGCCGATGACCACCAGGGCCACCAGCGCGATGACCATAAGCTCGGACCAGCCGATGTCGAACATGCGTCCTCGAACCTCTCAGCCGGCGTGTGCGGGCGACGACGGCGCCGCTCAGGTGCGGGCCGTCTCGTCCTTCTTCAGGCCGGGGTCGGTGCCCGGAGCGGCCGCCGGAGCGGACGTCGGCGCAACCGGCGGAACGACCGGCGCGGCGGCCTGATTCGGCAGCGGCGTGACGGTGGCGGCGGGCTGCGCCGGCGCCTCATCGTCGCTGTCGTCCTTCAGCCCGGCCTTGAAGTTCTTGATGCCCTTGGCGAGGTCGCCCATCACCTTCGGCAGCTTACCGGCGCCGAACAGAAGCAGCACGATCAGCAGAACGATGATCCAGTGCCAGATGCTGGTAAATCCCATGGTCTCCAGTTCCCGAGCGTTTGCCCCCTGTCAGGGGCGGCACTATGGCAGAAACGTTCCCGGGCCGCAACGACGGGCGGACCGGGCGATTCACCGAATCAGGTAGGCATTTCGGCCAGGGTTGCGAGGGGGGCTCCCCCTATTCCTCATCGGCCTCGTCCGGCGACGGCAGCGCGTCGCCCGCCCCCGCCGACACGCCGTACAGAACCGGCCGCGAGTCGAGCAGGCCGGCGGCGCGCAAATCGTCCACGCCCGGCAGATCGCGCAAGGTCTCCAGTCCGAAATGGTCGAGGAAATGGTCGGTGGTGATCCAGGTCAGCGGCCGGCCGGCGGTCTCGCGGCGGCGGCCGGGCCGGATCCAGCCATGCTCCATCAGAATGTCCAGCGTGCCCTTGCTGGTGGCGACGCCGCGGATCTGTTCGATCTCGCCGCGGGTGACCGGCTGGTGGTAGGCGACGATGGCCAGCGTTTCGATGGCGGCGCGGGAGAGCTTCTTGGACACCTCCTGCTCCAGCCGCAGCAGCGGCGCCAAGTCCGGCGCGGTGCGGAACGCCCAGCCGCCGCCGGTGCGCACGAGGTTCACGCCGCGCGGCGCGTAGTGCGCGCGCAGCTCCTCAAGCAGGGCGCGCGCGTCCACGTCCGGACCCAGGCGGCCGCCCAGCACCTCCTCGTCCAGCGGCTCGGCGGAGGCGAACAGAAGCGCCTCGAGCAGCCGCAGCTTCTGGATCTTCGCCTCGACCCGCTCGGGGTCCTTGACCATTTCGATCACCACACCCTCACTCCTCCACCGGCCGCGCGCGGCGGACCCAGATCGGGCCGAAGGCGCCATCCTGGCGCAACTCCACCTGCCCCGCCTTGGCCAGCTCCAGCGTCGCCGCGAAATGCGCGGCCAGCGCCGAGCGGCCCATCAGCGACCCCGCCGGCTCGCGCGGCAGGAAGCTCTGCAGCGTCGTCCAGTCCGGGATCCGCCCCATCATCTCGGCCAGCCGCTTCACCGCGTCCTCGATGGAATAGAGCCGCAGCGGCTCCATGTGCAGCACCGAGGCGTCCTTGCGCCGCTTGTGGTCGCCGTAGGCCTTCAGCAGGTCGTACAGCGTCACCTGGAACACCGACTTGCGCTGGATGTCCAGATCCTCCGGCGCGCCGCGGGCGAACACGTCCAGCCCCAAGCGCGGGCGGGCCATCAGCGTCGCCGCAACCCCTTTCATCGCCTCCAGGCGCTGCAGCTGGAAGGCCAGCGCCGCGGCCATGTCCTCGCCGGACGGCTCGTCCTCCGGCTGCTCGGGGATCAGCAGGCGCGACTTCAGGTAGGCCAGCCACGCCGCCATCACCAGGTAGTCGGCCGCCAGCTCCAGCCGCAGCTTGCGCGCCTCGGCGACGAAGGCGAGGTACTGGTCGGCGAGCGCCAGGATCGAGATCTTCGTCAGGTCGACCTTCTGGTCGCGCGCCAGCGACAGCAGCATGTCGATCGGCCCTTCGAAGCCGTCCAGCGCAACCACCAGCTGTTCGGCCGGAGGGGAGGTCTGCGCCGGATCCTCGAACCCGTCGCTCATAGCGGGCCGGTGAGGAACTCGAGGACGTTGATCGCCCAGCCGATGGCCGGCTGCATGATCCACGAGAAGACGTCGAGGTTCACCCCGAGCTCCCGCCCGACGAAGGGCAGCAGGAACAGCACGAAGACCAGGATCAGGATGCCGTAGCGCTCCAGCCGCGCCAGCGGGAACGCCAGCGCGTCGGGCAGCACGCCCACCGCCACCCGGCCGCCGTCCAGCGGCGGCAGCGGGATCATGTTGAAGATCATCAGGATGACGTTGGCGAGCACCGACACCGTCAGCGTCGCCGCCAGCCACGCCCCGAACATGCCCTGCATGTCGCCGAAGCGCGCCAGCCCCCAGGCCGAGGCCAGCGCCAGCAGGAAGTTGGTCCCCGGCCCGGCCAGGGCCACCCACACCATGTCGCGCCGCGGGTGGTGCAGGCGGGTGAAGTCCACCGGCACCGGCTTGGCCCAGCCGAAGACGAATCCGGTGGTGAAGTACATCAGCGCCGGCAGGATCACCGTGCCGAACGGGTCGATGTGGCGCAGCGGGTTGAAGGTGACGCGGCCGAGGCGGGCGGCGGTGTCGTCGCCCAGCTTCTGCGCCATCCAGCCGTGCGCCGCCTCGTGCAGCGTGATCGCCAGGATGGCGGGGATCGCCACCGCCGTGAGCTTGAGAATCCAGTCTTCCACCCGTTGCCTCCCGTCAGGCCGCCGGAGTCAGCAGCGCGTCGAGGCGGGCGCGCAGCGCCTCCGCGTCCACCGCATCCGGCACCCCGCGCATGGCCTGCGCGCGCGCCCAGCGCTGGGCGGCGGCATAGCTCAATATGGGGGCGGCGTCGGCCACCTGCACCATCTCCTCCAGGACGCCGTTGCAGTGCAGCGCAACGTCGCAGCCGGCGGCCAGCACGGCGTGCGTGCGCTCCCCGGCGTCGCCGGACAGCGCGCCCATGGACAGGTCGTCGCTGAACAGCAGCCCGTCGAAGCCGATGGACGGCCCGCGGATGACGTCGGCGATGACGGCCGGCGAGGTGCTGGCCGGGCGGAACGGATCCACCGTCTTCAGCACCACGTGCGCCACCATCCCCAGCGGCATGTCGGCGAGGTCGCGGAACGGCGCGAAATCGGTGGCCTCCAGTTCGGCGCGCGGGGCATCGACCACCGGCAGCTCGGCGTGGCTGTCGGCGAAGGCGCGGCCATGGCCGGGCAGGTGCTTGACCACCGGCAGCACGCCGCCGACGACCAGCCCCTCGCAGGTCGCCCGCGCCAGGTCCGCCACCAGGGCGGGATCGCGGGAGAAGGCGCGGTCGCCGATCACGTCGTGCGCGCCCTCGATGGGCACGTCGCAGACCGGCGCGCAATCCACGGTGATGCCCACGCCGACGAGCATGTGCGCCAGCAGCCGGCCATTCAGCCACGCCGCCTCGCGCCCGGCGGCGCGGTCGCGCTCGGCCAGTTCGCCGAAGGCGCGGGCCGGCGGGTGCTTCGGCCAGTGCGGCGGGCGCAGGCGGGCGACGCGGCCGCCCTCCTGGTCGATCAGCACCGGCGCGTCGTCGCGCCCGACCGACTCCCGCATGGCGGCGACGAGGTCGCGCACCTGCTGCGGCGTCTCGCAGTTGCGGCGGAACAGGATGAAGCCGAACGGATCGGCGCGGCGATAGAGGTCGCTCTCCTCGGCGCTCAGCGCGGTCCCGGCACAGCCGAGGACGATGGCGCGAGGGCGCGGCGGCTTAGGGACGGACAACCACGCACCCCACGTTCTGTGCCTTCAACTTCTCGCAGATGGACTTGGCCCGCGCCTCGTCGACGCTGCCCCCGCGAACGCGGTAGTAGACCCCCTTGTCGCCAAGGTCGGCCTTGGCGACCTGCAGGCTCAGGCCGCCCAATTCGGGATGCCTGCCGGACAGCCGCTTCCACTCGGCCGCCGCCTCGGCCTCGCTGCGCACCGACGCGAGCTGGACGCGGTAGCCGCCGCCACCGGCGGACGGAGCCGGCGCGGGCGGCGCCTTGGGCGCGGCCGCCGGCTGCGGTTGCGGCGGGGCGGCCTGCGGCGCGGGTGCCGGTTTCGGTGGAGCAGCGACGACCGGCTGCGGCGCGGGAACGGGGGCCTTGGCGGCCGGCGGCGGCGCCTTGGGCGGGGCGATCGGCAGCGCCGCGACCTGGCTCGACTGGCCGCCGGCCGGCAGCGACGGCGGCAGCGCGGCCTGCACCTGCACCGGCGGTGGCGGCACCACCGGCGGCAGCACGTCGGCGGGCACCTTCGGAACGGTCGTGGTGGCGCCGGCCGGCGGGGGCGGCGGTGACGCCACGGCGGGCGGCGGCGGGGTGTCCGGCAGATCCGGCACCTGCGGCGTCACCACCGGGCGCGGCAGCGGCGCCTCCGGCGCCGGCAGCAGGTGCTCGATCGGCGGCTTGCCATCCTTGGCGCCGTGGTTCAGGCGGTCGAAGACCAGCTTGTCCTGATGCGGCACCTCCATGCCGCCGGGCTGCTCGGGGCGCAGCTTGGTCGGCGCCGCATCGGCCTCCAGCAGCGGCGGGCCGCCATCCGGGCCGGTGCGGTCGTGCCCCTTGTAGGCGTAGAGGACGACGCCCGCGAACGCCGCGATTCCCACCACCGAGGCGCCCAGCCCCAGCAGGCCGCGCCGCCGGCGCGGTTCCGCGGCCGGGTAGCCGTAGGGGTTGGCCGCGTAGTTGACGTCGCCCTCGTACTTCATCAGCGCATCTCCTCGACCGGCTCCACCCCCATGACCTGCAGGCCGGAGGCGATCACCGTCGCCGTCGCCTGCACCATGGCGAGGCGGGCCAGCGTCAGCTCCTCGTCACCCTCGATGAGGAAGCGCAGGCTGGCGTCGTCGCGGCCCTTGTTCCACAGCGCGTGGAAGTCGGACGCGAGGTCGTACAGGTAGAAGGCGACGCGGTGCGGCTCGTGCGCCTCGGCGGCGGATTCGACCAGCCGCGGCCAGGTCGCCATGCGCTTGACCAGCGCCAGCTCCGCCTCGTCGTCCAGGCGGGACAGGTTCGCGGCGGTGAGGCCGTTCGCCGTCAGGTCCTTGCCCGGCAGCGCCTCGGCGGCATGGCGCAGCACCGAGCGGCAGCGGGCGTGCGCGTACTGCACGTAGAAGACCGGGTTGTCCTTCGACTGCTCGGTCACCTTGGCGTAGTCGAACTCCAGCGTCTGGTCGTTGCGCCGCGTCAGCATGATGAAGCGGACGACGTCCTTGCCCACCGTCTCGATCACGTCGCGCAGCGTCACGAAGGTGCCGGCGCGCTTCGACATCTTGACCGGCTGGCCGTTCTGCATGAGGTGGACGAGCTGGCACAGCTTCACGTCCAGCGCCGCTTCGCCGCCGGTGATGGCCGAGGTCGCCGCCTGCATGCGCTTGACGTAGCCGCCGTGGTCGGCGCCCCAGACGTCGATCAGGTTGGCGAAGCCGCGCACGTATTTGTCGTGGTGGTAGGCGATGTCGTTCGAGAAGTAGGTGAACGAGCCGTCCGACTTCTTCAGCGGGCGGTCAACGTCGTCGCCGAAGTCCGTGGATTTGAAGAGGGTTTGCGGGCGCGGCTCCCAGTCGTCGGGCTTCTTGCCCTTGGGCGGCTCCAGCACGCCGACGTAGATCAGCCCGCGGTCCTCCAGCGCCTTCAGCGCCTTATCGACGGCGCCGGACTGCACCAGCGCGCGCTCGGACGTGTAGACGTCCATGCGGATGTTCAGCGCGCCGAGATCGTCCTTGATCCACTCCATGATCCGCGCGATGGCGAAATCGCGGCAGGCCGGAAGCCATTCGTTTTCAGGCGCTTGCAGCCATTTGTTGCCATCGCGCTGCGCCAGCTCCTGGCCGACGTCCTTGAGGTATTCGCCCGGGTACAGGCCGGCCGGGATCTCGCCAATGGCCTCACCCAGCGCCTCGCGGTAACGGAGATAGGTGGAGCGAGCCAGCACCTCGACCTGGGCGCCGGCGTCGTTGATGTAGTACTCGCGCGTGACCCTGTGCCCGGCCTTCTCCAGCAGCGCCGCCAGGGCGTCGCCGAACACCGCGCCGCGGCCGTGCGCGGCGTGCAGCGGGCCGGTGGGGTTGGCCGAGACGTACTCGACGTTCACCGGCGCGTCCTTGCCGATGTCGCTCTGGCCGTAGGCGGTGCCGGCGGCCAGGATGTCCTTCAGGCGGTCGCGCCAGACGGCGGGCGACAGGCGCAGGTTGACGAAGCCGGGGCCGGCGATCTCGACGCTGGTCACGTCGGCGCGCGCCTTCAGCTTGGCGGCCAGCGCCTCGGCCAGCTTGCGCGGCGGCTGCCCGGCGGGCTTGGCCAGCACCATGGCGGCGTTGGTGGACAGGTCGCCGTGCGCCGCCTCGCGCGGCGGCTCCACGGTCACGCGGGCGGTGTCCAGCCCGGCCGGAAGGGCGCCTTCCGCCGCCAGCTCCTCCAGAATTGCGCGAATATCGTTCTCGAACGCCTTGAAAATGTTCATCTCTTAGGTCTTCGCATCCATGTCGAAGAGGCGGCTGTACTCGGCCAGCGCGAAGCGGTCGGTCATACCCGCGATGTAGTCGGCCACCAGACGGGCGCGGACGGTCGGGTCCGTCTCGCCGCCGGCGGCCGTGAGGTCGGCCTGCCACTGGGTGGGCAGGCAGTTCGGTTCGTCCATGAACAGCTGGAACAGCGCGCGGACCACGCGCTTGCACTTGCTCATCTCCCGGTTGACCCGGTAGTGGCGGTACATCCGCTGCCGCAGGAAGGCGCGCAGCGGCCGCTGCTCCTCCAGCATCCGGTCGGAGAAGGCGACCACCGGCCGGTCGGCGGCGCGCACCTCGGCGGCGGAGCCGGGCTTCATCTCCGCCAGCCGGGCGCGCGTCTCGGTCAGCAGGTCGGTGACCATGCGGTCGATCAGCCGGCGCACCGTCTCGTGGATCAACCGGCCGCGCTCCAGGCCCGGGTAGCGGTCGCAGACCTCGCGGACGATGGGGCCGAACAGCGGCAGTTCCGCCACCTCGTCCATGTCGAACAGGCCGGCGCGCAGGCCGTCGTCGATGTCGTGGTTGTTGTAGGCGATGTCGTCGGCCAGCGCCGCCACCTGCGCCTCGGCGCCGGGGTTGGTGTGCAGCTCCAGGTCCCAGGCGTCCTGGAAGGCGCGGATGGTGGTCGGCAGCCCCTGCCCCGGCGCCAGCGGCAGCAGCGGGCCGTTGTGCTTGACCACGCCCTCCAGGGCCTCCCACGTCAGGTTCAGCCCGTCGAAGCCGGCGTAGCGGTGCTCCAGCCTGGTCAGGATGCGCAGCGCCTGGTCGTTGTGGCTGAAGCCGCCGTGAGGTTCCATGCAGGCGTTCAGCGCGATCTCGCCGGCGTGCCCGAACGGCGTGTGGCCGAGATCGTGGGCGAGCGCCACCGCCTCCGCCAGATCCTCGTTGAGGCCCAGCGTGCGGCTGATCGAGCGGGCGATCTGCGCCACCTCCAGGCTGTGGGTCAGCCGGGTGCGGTAATAGTCGCCCTCATGGTAGATGAAGACCTGCGTCTTGTACTTCAGCTTGCGGAAGGCGCCGGAATGCACGATGCGGTCGCGGTCGCGCTGGAAGCACGAGCGCGTCGGGCTCTCGTCCTCCTGCACCAGCCGCCCGCGGCTGTGCGCCGGGTGGCAGGCGTAGGGGGCGAGCTGTGCCTGGTACATGTCCGCCGTCATGGCGCGGACACTAGCCTTGGGCGGGTTGGGGTGCAACCGGGAAGGCGGTTATAAAACCCAGCCTTCGGAAAGGGGTGCCTTTGACGAACCGCCCCGCTCCCCCTACATTTCGGCATAGGGTTCCGGCCATCCGCTTCCAATAGGGTATTCCATGTCCGACGTGACGACCGAGCGCATGCTCCGCATCTCCGACAGCGCGGCCGAGCGCATCGCCACCCTGGTGCAGATGGAAGGCAAGCCGGGCATGATGCTGCGCCTGACCGTCTCCGGCGGCGGCTGCTCCGGCTTCCAGTACGGGTTCAACTTCGACGACGCGGTGAACGCCGACGACCACCTGTTCGAGCACAACGGCATTAAAGTCGTTACCGACGACTGCTCGCTCGACCTGCTGGACGGCGCGATGCTGGACTACGTGGAGGACCTGATGGGCGCCTCCTTCCAGATCAAGAACCCGAACGCCAAGTCGTCCTGCGGCTGCGGCTCCTCCTTCGCGGTCTGAGCCCCCCCTGGAGAGACAAACGCCGTGAAGATCGCCACCTGGAACGTCAATTCGGCGAAGGCGCGCCTGCCCGTCGTCACCGACTGGCTGCGCGCCGTCTCGCCGGACGTCGCCCTCTTCCAAGAGATCAAGTGCGAGACGGACGCCTTCCCGCGCGCCGTGTTCGAGGATCTCGGCTACCACGTGACCGCCGTCGGGCAGAAGTCCTACAACGGCGTCGCCCTGCTCTCCCGGCAGCCCGCCGAGGTGACGCTGACCCGCCTGCCCGGCGAGCCGGAGGACGAACAGGCCCGCTACGTCGAGGCCACGGTTGGCGGCTACCGTGTCGCCTCGCTCTACCTGCCCAACGGCAACCCGGTCGGCACCGAGAAGTACGCGTACAAGCTGCGCTGGATGGACCGGCTGATCGCGCACGCGCGGACGCTGCTGGACGCCGAACAGCCGTTCGTCCTGGGCGGCGACTACAACATCATCCCCGAGCCGCGCGACGTCTACGACCCCGTCGGCTGGCAGGAGGACGCGCTGTTCCGCCTGGAGTCGCGGCGGAAGTTCCGCGAGCTGCTCAACCTCGGCCTCACCGACGCCTACCGGGCGCTGCACGACGACGCCAAGGCCTACACGTTCTGGGATTACCAGGCGGGCGCGTGGCCGCGCGACCTGGGCCTGCGCATCGACCATTTCCTGCTGTCGCCGCAGGCGGCCGACCGGCTGGTCGGCTGCGCCATCGACCGCCGCCCGCGCGGCGCCGAGAAGGCCTCCGACCACACGCCGGTCGTCCTGGAATTGCAGGAATTCGACGCAATTTGAATAAAGCTTTGTTAAACGCGACACCCTACAAGGGAGGGTGTACGGCGCCCATCCGGGACGCCGGGTGTTGGGGATGGTGGAATGGTGTGGCGCGCCAAGAACGTCCGTCAGGAGGTCGAGGGCCTGCTGCTCGCGCTCGAACGGCAGGCGCGTGAGGCGGTGGGGCTGGCCGAGCGTGCCCAGCGCGACATGGACGACGACCGCTTCGCATCCTACGGCGACTTCCGCCGCAAGGTGGAGGAGGTTCGCGCGCTGGTGGCGCTGACCGAGGACCGGCTGCGCGGCTACGTCGGCGAGAAGCTGGACGACCTGCGCACCGAGTTCGAGCGGATGGACCTGCTGCTGACGGTCATGCTGGTGAAGGCGACGCGCAACTACTTCGCCACCATGAAGGACGACCAGGTGCTGCCGATCGGCGCGCGCGAGTTGTTCGAGCCCGAACTGCGCAACATCGAGGAGACCCGCGCCAAGCTGGCCCAGCCGCGCTTCCAGGGGCAGGTGCCGGACACGGTGCTGGCCGAGTTGGAGGAGACGGTGGGGATGATCGGCAAGATCATCGCCCGCGCGCCGAGCCTGCCGGATTTCTCCGACGCCCCCGCCGCGCCGAAGCCGGTGCGGCGCCTGCGCACGCTGGGGCGCCCCATCCGCACCTGAGACCCGCACTCCCGACTCCCGGATCGCACCTGGGGGTTGACCCGCGCGCCACCTTCCCATATCCCATTCGGGCGCCGCGGATGGGTGGCCGAGCGGTTTAAGGCTCCAGTCTTGAAAACTGGCGTGGGGGCAACTCCACCGTGGGTTCGAATCCCACCCCATCCGCCACTGCTTCGGGTAAGCGGCTGCGTTTGAAGTAAAAATATGGCTGCGCTGAAGCCACGCCCCGCGCCACGCCGCCAAATGCGGGGCGCACAGCAAGAGGCAGGTCATCACCCTCTCACCGCTGGGCGCCCAGCGCCCCGCCTCGTTCACGCCGAGTTGGGCCGCCAGCCGGTCGCGTGGCGACCGTCGTTGAAATGAGAGCACCATCGGCAGCGTGGAATGAATCAGTCAAGGCGGTTTCCTGAGCACGGAGATGAATGGGGCGCCAGTCGGGTAGGAGGTCGTTTAAGTTAGGAAGGCGGCCAGCAATGCAACCTATGTTGACGCCGGCCCGCGATGCCGTCAGGGTGCGCCAAACCTGCTATGGCGCCGAACACAGAACGCCTGCCTGAGACCGGGAAAGCACATGGAATCCAAAGGCCGCCACGTCGAACGCATTCCTGATGTTCTGGCGGAGCTGCTTGCCTCCTGGTCATCCTCGGGCCCCGACCTGAATGATTACTGGCGCGGCATATGCGAAAATCTGATCGAGTGCTCACGATCCATGCCTGCCACGAGCTTTTTGCGGTGGCCGGCAATCAAGCAGACCATGCATATGACGCATCGGCCTGAGCACGACACCTATTACCAGTTCCTGCTCGAGCATGATCGCTGGCACGATCGATGGAGTCTCGGCCTTCAGGAGACGCCCGTCGGCGGGTATATTCCATACAAGCTGAACATCACGACAAGCCCGCAACTGGTTCAGCACAATTTTCATCTGGCCTACTTCATGGCCTGTGCCGGCGTGGATCCCCTCCAGGTCGATGCCGTCCTAGAGATCGGCGGTGGCTATGGCGCCATGTGCCGCCTGTTCCGCAACCTCGGATACCAGGGACGCTATACGATCTATGATCTTCCCATGTTCACCGAGATCCAGCGGGCGTGGCTGCTGGACGTCGGAATAGCGGTGGACACGGAGTCGGAGGCTGCAGGCGACGCCACCGTTCGCCTGTGTTCCGATGCCGAGGCGTTCGCGGAGCAGGCGAAGGCGAGTTCGGGGAAGACGCTGCTGATCTCGACCTGGGGCGTCAGCGAGATTCCGCTGGGCAAGCGCGAGGCGCTTCTGGCCGAAGCCGGTCGGTGCCACGCCATCCTGTTCGCCTTTCAGGAGGCATTCGGGAGCGTCAACAATATGACGGCCTTCAATGAGTTCATGGGACGTCACAGCGATACCTTCACGTGGCGTGGCGGGCCGATTCCGGACAAGCCTGGAAACTTCTACCTGTTCGGCACACGACGGTAGACAGGACGACGCGGCTAACAATCCCGACGCGGTGCCCACCAAGCACAGCACGGTACAGTTGGCGCCCGGGCACTGGTCTGGTGGAGTGTTGTCGCGTAAATTGGGCGGGTGGTATACCAGCACAACGCTAAATCGGGATGACGATGGTGTCGCACGCGAAGAACGATAGTTTGGACAACGAAGCCGCGGCACTGCATCGGCTGCGACGTCGCGGGTGGACGCCATCGGCGGCGATTGATGGTGGAGCCTATCGTTCCGCATGGACGCACATCATGCGATCCGTCTGGCCCGGCACGCCGACGCTCATGATCGAGGCCCAGCAGGATCTCATGCCGAACCTCGAAGCCCAGGCCCGCCTGCTTGGGGACAATGTGCGCGCGGTACAGGGCCTCGTCGCCGCCCACCCTGGTGTTGCGGTCAATTTCTACACACCGATCGGCGAGGGCGTCGGAACGACCGGCGCCTCCATTTACCCCGAGCAGACTCCGCTCAAGTTGGCGCACAGCATCCAGACCACCACGACGCTGGACACGCTGACGGAACAGTGGGGCGGACCGCCATTCACGCTTCTCAAGCTGGACCTGCAGGGAGCCGAACGCGATGCCCTGATGGGCGCCGCACGCACGCTCCAGACCGTCGAGGTGATCCAACTGGAGGTGTCGGCCCTGCCCTACAACTTCAAAGCCCCCCTCGTCGCGGAGATGCTGCCCTTCCTGGATGGCCTTGGCTTCGTGATGTTCGACATCGCGGATCTGCGGCGCCTGGGTGACGACACCCTGTGCCAATTCGACGTGCTGTGCGTTCGAAAGGGACATTGGCTCCTGCCGGGGTGACGGGCCGCCATGTCACTGGCTGCCGCCGGGGGGCCAGGTCGGGACGGAGTGCTGCCGCGCCATCCGGCACGGCTCCACCATCCTCGGCGTCATGAACGTCAGTTCAGGAAGAAGCGCACCGGGACGGTCAGTTCCAGCGAGCCCTGCTCGCCCGTACCGGGCGGCAGAGGCAACGGCACGGCGCGGTGGACCAGGGCGCATGCCTCCTCGTCCAGCTGTGCATAGCCGGAGCCGCCGGCAATCGTGCACGACACGACCCCGCCTTCGGCGTTCACCCTGAAGCGGACCAGAACGGTTCCCTCCTGGCGTTGCAGCCGCGCCTGCCGGGGATAGGTCTTGAACCGTTCCAGACGGCTGCTGACGGCCGCCGCGTAATCGGCGGGAGCGGCCATGGGAGCGGCGGGGCGCTCCGGCGCAGGCCGCACCGGTTCCGTGGGCGGTGCCGGCGCCGGCGGAGACGGACGTGGGGTGGCCTGCGACGCCGTCGGCACCGCCACCCGCGGCTTGCGCGGCGGTCGCGGAGGGGCAGGCGGTAAGGGTTCGGCAGGTGCCGGCGCAGGGGATGGGGTGGACACCGGCGACGGTGCAACCGCCTCGGCCGGAGGCGGCTCCACGGGGATGTCCGCCGGGATGGCGGGAGACGGTTCGTTGGACGGAGCCGGCTCCGTCAGCGGTTCGACTATGGGTTCAGGTTCGGCGGCCGGGAGAGGGGCGGATTCGGCGGGGACTGGCGCCGGCAGTTCCGGCGCGGCCGGCTCCAGGATGAGATCGACGACCACGGCGGACGGTGCCGGGAGTTCCCGCTCGCCGGGAGGAACCAGGAACACACCGGCCGCGACCGCGGCGTGCAGAAGCACGGAGAGCAGTCCGGCAACCGCGTCGCGCCGGTCCTGCCGCCCGTCGGACCGGACTGGGACGGAGCGCTCCAGACCGCCGAGGGGAGCCCCCGGGGAGCCGCCGTGCGCGAGGGCCACCGCCGTGCCCTCCCCGCTCAGAAGATGACGCGCACGCCGCCGTAGAACGCCCGCGGCGCCGCCGGGCTGACGAAGCGCGAGTCCCTCGCTCCGGGCGCCTCGGCGAGCGGAACCTCGCGCACGCCGCCGAAGGTCCCGAAGGTCGAGTAGTGCGCGTTGGTGACGTTCTTCACCAAGCCGAAGACCTGAACCGCCTCGGTGATCTGGTAGCTCGTCGTCGCGTCGAGCGTGACGTAGCCCTTGACCCTGCCGACGGAACCCTGGGGATCGCCCACGTAGGTCTGGCCGGAATAGGCGCTCAGCGTGCCGCCGACGGCCCAGGCGTCCGTCACCTTCAGCGACCCGCCCAACTTGATGCGGTGGGCCGGGATGCCGGGCAGCCGGTCGCCGGGGCGGGCCACCACCGTGCCGGTGGTGCGGTCGCGGTTGGGGTTGTCCGGGCTGTTGAGCACCAGCGTGCTCTCGTAGGTCCCCTCGACGTAGGCGTAATCGGCGTGGACGCTCCACCCCGCGCCGGACAGGCGCAGGCCGGTCTCGATTCCCTGGCGGCGGGTCCGTCCGGCGTTGATGAAGTAGCCGCGCCCGCGCACGCCGGAGGCCACGTTCAGGATGTCGTCCTGAAGGCCGGTGCGGAACAGCCCGACGCTCCAGTCCAGCCGCACCCCCTCGAAGGGCCGGAGGTTGGATCCGCGCAGCCCCCCTTCCCAGGTACGCCCGACCACCTGCTTGAGCGGCGGGTCGGACAGGAAGAAGTTGGTCAGCGTGCACGGCCGCGCCGGATCGGCGCAGGACAGCTCCGCCGCTGTCGGCACGCGGTTGCTCTCCGCGTAACCGACGTACCCGGTCAGCCCCGGCGTGACCTTGTAGGTGGCCCCGGCCGCGGGGTTGAAGCGGGTGAAGCGGTGGCTGCCGTTCAGCGCGGTCCCCAACTGGTCGTCGAGGACGACCCGCGCCACGTTGAGGCGTCCGCCAGCGGTCAGCGCCAGCGCGTCGGTCACGTCCAGCGTGTCCGACACATACACCCCGGCGTAGGTGGTGGTGGAGCGGACGGACACCGGCGCGATCTCGCCGTCCGGCTGCTGGATGATCAGGCCGACCGGCGCCACCGTGCGGTCGGCCGTCAGCGTGCCGATCTCCGAGCTTGCGGAGAAGCGCGTCACGCCGTGGTCCAGGCTGACGCCGCCGACCAGCGTGTTCGGCCGGCCGAACATCGGCGCCTGGCTGGTCGCCTGCAGTGTGCCGCCGACCGAGGTGGAGGTGGTGTCGGTGCGGTTCAGCACGCCGCCGCGCGTGCCATTCAGGAAGTCGTCGATCGGCTGCCCCCGGCTGTCGACCAGCACCGGTCCACTGTCGTTCAGACACAGCCGGTCGTCGCGCAGCGCCACCGACTGGCCGGTGCGGTCGTCGAGCCCATCGCGGTTGCGGTCGGTGGATTCACAGGCCTCGGCGTCCACGGTGTCGCCGTTCACCGTCTTCCGCTTGTAGTGGCGCACGTAGCCGGTGGCCTGGAACGACAGCGTGTCCGACGCCTTGAGGTCGGCGCGGATCGCCGGCATCACCAGCGTGTTCTCGGTGCGGTCGGGGTAGGTGAAGATGTGCGAGCGCGCGGCCGCGACCAGTTCCACCGGCGACGGGCCGTTGCCGGTCAGGCGGTTGTCGGCGGCGGTGAGGGAGAGGTTGACCTGCCCGTGCGCGCCGCGCACGCCGACGTCGCCGTACAGCTGCCGCAGCGTGGAGGGCGAATGCTCGCGCCAGCCACGCTCGTGCAGCGCCTGGCCCGCGATGTAGCCGGCGTAGTCGCCGGACTGCATCCCGTACTCCAGGGCGCCCTGCACCCGGCCGAAGGAGCCGCCCTGCAGGACGAGTTGCCCGCCCGGACTGGTGAAGCCGTCCTTCATGCGGATGTTGAGCGCACCGCCCAGCGCGTTCAGCCCGAAGGCCGGCGTGTTGGGCACCACGTCCATGTCCTGGATGGCGATGTCCGGGATCAGGTCGAAGTTGACGGTGTCGCCGAACACCTCGTTGACGCGCACGCCGTTCTGGTAGACGGCCAGCCCCTGCGCGTTGCCGATCAGCGGCGAGGCGGTGAAGCCGCGGAACTGCAGATCGGGCTGGAAGGGGTTGTTCTGCGCCGCGTTGGCGTTGACGCTGGGCAGCCGCGTCTCCAGCGTGCCGAGCAGATCGGGCGCGCCGCGCTCCGACAGGTCGGTCTCGGTCAGCCGGCGCACGTTGGCCGGCACCTTGTCGGCCTCGATGCCCGGCCCGACCAGCGGCGTGGTCGCCGTCACCTCCACGGGCGCCAGCATGACCGGCGCCGGATCCGCCGCCAGCGCCATTCCAACCGTGCCCGACCCGATCACGCACGCTCCCAGGACGCTGCGTCGCATGGCTTCACCCGATCGTCAGAAGATGCGGTGATTTGATCAAGAAGCCGGCGAATCAGGCAATTCGACCATGGGCGCAAGAAGCATTGCCGGCAGAGGCGGGAAACATTCCCGATCCGGAACCGGGAAAATTCGGCAAGGAGTCATCAGTCCTTCCGCCAATGGCGCGCCTCTGATCTTCCCTCTACTATCAGGGGGATGCGTGTGCGGATGCCTGGGGCATTGTCCCTGAAGCGGCGGGTGATCGCCCTGTTCGCGCTGTTCCTGCTGCTGTTCACGGCGGCGGGCGGCGGCGTGATCATCGTCGACGCGCGGCAGAGCGTGCGGGCGGAGATGGACTCGGTCCTCGAACTCGCCAGCCTGCTGATCGAGAAGTCGCTGGCCCTGGAGGCCCGCGCCCGCGCGCCGGCGGAGCACGTGGCGGCGCTCCAGCCGCTGGTCGCGGCGCGCAAGCTGCGCCATGTGCAGATCCGCCTGCTGGACCGCAACGGCCTGGTAATCAGCGAGACGCGAACCTCCGGCGCCAGCGACGAGGTTCCGGGCTGGTTCACCGCGCTGGTCGGCGTGCAGCCGGTGATCCGCCGCGTCGAGATCCTGCCGGCGGCCGGTGGCGCCGCGGCGTCCTACGCCATCATGGCCGAGCCGTGGGACGAGGTGGCCGAGGTGTGGGAGACGGTGAAGGCGCTGGCCGCCTGCATGGCCGCGCTGTCGGCCGGCACGCTGCTGATGCTGGCGCTGGCGGCGGACCGCGCGCTGCGGCCGCTGCGCCTGTTCGAGCGCGAGCTGGCGCGGATGGAACGCGGCGACTTCGGCGTCCGCCTGGACCGCCCCGGCGTGCCGGAGCTGGTGCCGATCGCCGCCGGCATCCAGGCGCTGGGCGACAGCCTGGCGCGCACCCAGTCGGAGAACCGCCGCCTCGCCGCGCAGCTGGTGGAGGTCGAGGACCGCGAGCGCCGGGAACTGGCGCGCGAGATCCACGACGAGCTGGGCCCCTCGCTGTTCTCGCTGAAGATCGACGTGCGCGAACTGCACCGGCTGGCGCACGACCCGGCGGCGGCCAAGCCCGGCCAGATCGACGCCCGCGCCGAGGCGGCGATGGAGGCCATCGAGGCCATCCACCAGCTGAGCCGGCGCGTGCTGGGCCGCCTGCGCCCGGCGGTGCTGGACCACCTGCCGTTGAGCGAGGTGCTGCACGACGAGATCGCGCGCTGGCGCCGGCAGGCCTCCGGCACGCGCTGGCGGCTGGACCTCGACGGGCCGCTCGACGACCTCAGCGACCCGATTCGCCTGACGGTCTACCGCGTCGTCCAGGAGTCCGTGATGAACGCCGCCCGCCACGCCGGAGCGACGGAGGTGGCGGTTTCCGTGGAGCGCCGCGCCGGGCACGGCGGCGACCATGTGGTGGTGTCGGTGCGCGACGATGGCCTCGGCGCGCCAGCCAGCCCGTCCAGCGGCGGCTTCGGCATCTCGGGCATGAGCGAACGGGTGCACGCGCTGGCCGGGACGCTGACGGTCCAGCCGTCGCCGGACGGCGGCACGCTGGTGCACGCCGTCATCCCCGCCGGCGCTCCGATGGACGCACGGTCGGGCACGCGGGTGGAGACCTGAGCGCATGGCGTCCATCCTGATCATCGACGACCACCGCATCGTCATCGCCGGCTGCCGGCGCCTGCTGACGGAAAGCGTCGCCGGCTACGCGGTGAGCGACGCCACCAACGCCGAGGAGGCGCTGGCCGCCTACGCCGCGCTACGGCCGGACATGGTCGTCCTCGACCTCGCCCTGCCGGGCACGGGCGGGCTGGAGGTGCTGCGCCGGCTGCTGGAGATGGATCCCGCGTGCCGGGCGCTGGTCTTCAGCATGTACGACGACCCGATCTTCGTGGCGCGCGCGCTCCAGGCCGGCGCCAAGGGCTACCTGACCAAGAACGACGCGCCGGAGGAGCTGATCGTCGCGGTGGAGGCGGTGCTGGACGGCCGCATCTACCTCAGCCACGCCATGGCGCGCGAGCTGGCGGTGCTGAACCACGCGCCGGGCAAGCGGCTGCGCCAGGAACTGACGCCGCGCGAGCGCGAGGTGCTGCGCCGGCTCGGCCAGGGGCTGGCGCTGGGCGACATCGCGGACCAGCTCGGCATCAGCTACAAGACGGTGGCGAACACCTGCACGCAGATGAAGGAAAAGCTCGCCCTCAACAACACCCGCGAGCTGATCCGCTACGCCGTGGAGCAGCGCCTGGATCTGTGACGGGTCACAGGCAGGTGGCCTGCGCCGTCCTCAGGATCTCCAGACCCTTGGCGTGCGTCGTGGTGACGGCGTTGGCGTCCTCGGGCTTGCCGCTGGTCATGGCGGCCTTCATGGCCTTGGCCGCCTCGAACGCGGCGGCGCGGTCGGCGCCGGTCAGCTTGCCCGCCGCACACTTGCAGGTCTTGGCATTCTGCGGATTCTGGGCTGCGTCGCACAGGGCCAGGAAGTCGTCGGCGAAGGCGGGGGTGGAGAGCGAGACGGCGGCGAACGTGGCAATGGCGATCGTCAAGGCACGCATTTCGGCATATCCTCCAGCGTGAGCACGCGCCAGGAACTGTGCCAGAATGCGCTTAAAATTGAAAGAAAATGCGCGCCAGGCCGTGCGCCCCTATGGCCGGCCGCCACCCGCCGCGTGCGCCTCCAGTTCCGCCGCGACCTGCCGGACGACCGCCGGCCAGTCGCCCGAGCCCGGTTGACGGAAAACGCGCAACGTCGGGTACCAGGGGCTGTCGGTGCGGCCGCGCAGCCAGCGCCAGCAGCCGTCGAAGCGCGACAGCAGCCACACCGGCCGGCCCAGCGCGCCCGCGAGATGCGCGACGGCCGTGTCCACGCTGACGACCAGGTCGAGGTTGGCGACGATCGCCGCGGTATCGGCGAAATCGCCGATCTCCGCCGTCGGGTCGAGCAGCGCCGTGTCCGCCGGCCACCCGCCGGCCTGGGCCGCCGCCTCCCCCATCTGCAGGTTGACGAAGCGGACGCCCTTGACGCCGGCCAGCGGGTGCAGCTGCGCAAGGTCCAGGCTGCGCCGGCGGTCCACGAGGCTGGCGGCGATGTCGTGCCGCCGCGCCGCGCCGGCCCAGACCAGCCCGACCTTGAGCCCGTCGTGGGCGTGCAGGCGCTGCCGCCATGCCGCCACGGCGGCGGGATCGGGTTGGAGGTACGGGACGCCCGCGGGGATCGTCTCCAGCGTCGTGCCGAGCGCCAGCGGCAGGCTGAGCAACGGCAGATGGACGTCAAACGCCGGCAGCGGATCACCGGCCGCGACGACGCCGTCGATCCCGGGCAGGGACTCCAGCAGGCGCCGCAACGGCTTCGGGCACTGCAGCAGCACCCGCGCCCCGGCCTGCCGCAGCCGCGGGGCGAGGCGGCAGAACTGGAGGGTGTCGCCGAAGCCCTGCTCGGCGTGCAGCAGGATGGTGCGGCCGTCCAGCGGCTCCCCGGTCCACGGCTTGCCGGGCAGCTGCGGCGCCTGGCTGCGCCACACCGCCTCGCGGCGGCGCCACTCGAACTCCGCGAAGCCGTCGCGGAAGCTCCCCCTCGCGAGGCGCAGCATGCCGAGTTCGGTGTGCGCCTCCGCGAAGCCCGGGTTGGCGGCGAGGGCGCGCCGGAAGAACGCTTCGGCCTCGTCGTCGCGTCCGCCGCGCGCGGCGAGCGCACCGAGGTTGAGCAGGACTTCCTCCGCCCCCGGCACCAGCGCCAGCGCCGCCCGGTAGGTGGTCCGTGCCTCCGCGCCCCGCTCCAGGTTGGAGAGTGCGTTGCCGAGGTTGTTGTACGCCTTCGCGTAGTCCGGCCGCGCGGTCAGGGCGCGGCGGTAGTCGCGCGCCGCCGCGGCGAGCCGCCCCTGCTCCCACAGCGTGATGCCGCGGTTGTAGAGCGCCTCGGCGAAGCCCGGGTCCAGGGCGGCGGCGCGGCGGTAGCAGGCCTCGGCCTCGGGGAAGCGGCGAAGCCGCTGCAACGCGTTGCCCAAGGAGTTGTGGAGCGGCGCCAGCGCACCGCTGACGGCGATGGCCCGCCGCAGCATCGCGCCCGCCTCCTCCCACCGGCCGAGGCCCCCGGCGGCGAGGGCGAGGACCTGGAACGCGTCGGTGTTGGCCGGATCGAAGGCGAGGCACACGCGGCACACGCGGCGCGCGTCGTCGAACCGTCCGGCGCGGTGATGGCCGAGGGCCAGCAGGATGGCTTGGGCAACGGATGACATGGCGTGGTCCTCGTCCGGAGGGGCGGGGGCCGATCACCAGGAATCGGCGGGATCGCCGGCTCCGTATAGGCGTGTCCCGGCGGGGGTTCCACAAAAAAGGCCGCGACCACCGGTGCCTTGCCGCCGCGCGGCAAGCCCGCTACGCTGGGTTGCCATGAAGACGTTCCGATTCGCAATTCTCACCGCGCTGCTGGCGCTCTCCGCGTGCAGTTCGGCCCAGGTCGCCGGCATTTTCCAGGGATGGTGCCGTCATGCCGACAGCTGCACGGACAACACGAAGCCCCAGCGCCCGTGATTCCGGTTGGCAGCGCGCCATGGCCCTCCTAGATCCATGGGCGACGCCACTGGAGGCCGCATGACCGACAATCCCTTCTTCGAGGCCTGGACGACCCCGTTCGGCCTGCCGCCCTTCGACCGCATCCGGCCCGAGCACTTCCCGCCCGCCTTCGAGCGCGCCATGGCCGAGAACGTCGCGGAGATCGAGGCCATCGCCGGCCAGAGCGAGCCTCCGACCTTCGCCAACACCGTGGAGGCGCTGGAGCGCTCCAGCCGGCTGCTGAACCGCGTCAGCTCGGTGTTCTACAACCTGACCTCCAGCAACACCTCCGACGCGCTGGAGGCGATCGCCCGCGACGTGGCGCCGAAGCTGGCGCAGCACCACATGCGCGTCTGGCTGGACCCCACGCTGTTCGCCCGCGTCGAGGAACTGCACGGCAAGCGCGACACGCTCGGCCTCGACACCGACCAGATGCGCCTGCTGGAGCGGCTGCACCTCGGCTTCATCCGCAGCGGCGCCGCGCTGGGCGCGGACGCCAAGGCGCGCATGACCGCGCTGTCGGAGCGGCTGGCCACCCTGCACACGCTGTTCAACCAGAACGTCCTGCACGCCGAGAAGGACTGGCAGCTGGTGCTGGAGGAGGGCGACCTCGCCGGCCTGCCCGCCTTCGCCCGCGCCGCCGCGGCGCAGGCCGCGAAGGAACGCGGGGCGGAGGGCAAGTACGTCGTCACGCTCGCCCGGTCCTCGGTCGAGCCGTTCCTCACCTTCTCCACCCGCCGGGACCTGCGCCAGCGGCTCTACACCGCCTGGACGGAGCGCGGCGGCCAGCCCGGCGAGCACGACAACACCCCGCTGATCGGCGAGATCCTGGCGCTCCGCGCCGAGCAGGCCACGCTGCTCGGCTACGCCACCTACGCCGACTACCGGCTCGACGACACCATGGCCAAGGACACGCTGGCGGTGGAGCGCCTGCTGCTGCAGGTCTGGGAGCCGGCCAAGCGCAAGGCGGCGGAGGAGCGTGAGGAGCTGCAGGCGCAGGCCCGCGCCGAGGGGCTGAACGACTCCATCGCGCCGTGGGACTGGCGCTACTACGCCGAGAAGGTGCGGCAGGCCAAGTACGACCTCGACGAGGCGGAGGTGAAGCCGTACTTCGTGCTCGCCAACATGGTGCGCGCCGCCTTCGACACCGCGGGGCGGCTGTTCGGCCTGCGCTTCGAGGAGCGCCCCGGCTGCCCGGTCTACCACCCGGACGTCCGCGTCTACGAGGTGCTGGATTCGGCCGGCGACCACGTCGGCGTCTTCCTGCACGACAATTTCGCCCGTGCAAACAAGCGCTCCGGCGCCTGGATGAGCAGCTTCCGCGACCAGGAGAATTTCGACGGCGCGGTGTCGCCGATCATCCTCAACAACAACAACTTCGCCCGCGGCGAGCCGACGCTGCTCAGCTTCGACGAGGCGGAGACGCTGTTCCACGAGTTCGGCCACGGCCTGCACGGGCTGTTGAGCAAGGTGCGCTACCCGTCGCAGTCCGGCACCTCGGTCCGCCGCGATTTCGTCGAGTTCCCCTCGCAGGTCTACGAGCACTGGATGTCGGCACCGGAGACGCTGCGGACCTACGCCGTCCATCACCAGACCGGCGAGCCGATCCCGGAACCGCTGCTGAACCGCCTGCTGGCGGCGCGCACCTTCAACCAGGGGTTCGCGACGGTGGAGTACACCGCGGCGGCGCTGCTCGACATGGCGTTCCACACCCTGCCCGACCCGGCCGGCCTCGACGTGCCGGCGTTCGAGCGGGAGGTGACCGGGCGCATCGGCCTGCCCGCCGAGATCGCGGTGCGCCACCGCCCGCCGCACTTCCAGCACCTGTTTGCCGGTGGCGGCTACGCCGCCGGCTACTACGCCTACCTGTGGGCGGAGGTGCTGGACGCCGACGGCTTCGAGGCGTTCCAAGAGGCCGGCGACCTGTTCGACCCGACGCTGGCGGCGGGCCTCAAGGCGATCTATTCGGCCGGCGACACGCGGGACCCGATGGAGCTGTACACCGCGTTCCGCGGCAGCGAGCCGAAGATCGAGCCGCTGCTGAAGGTTCGCGGGCTGGTGGAGGCGTAGGGAAGCCTCCGCGCCGCCCCCCTCCTAACCTCCCCCCGCTTCGCGGGGGGAGGAACTCCGCCGCCAGCCGTAAAAGCCCTCCCCCGCTGAGTGGGGGAGGGTTGGGTGGGGGCCCGGCGCGTGCACTCCCCCTCACCGCCGCCGCGGCCCGAACCTCTTCCGCGGCGCCCCGCGGAACCCCGCGGCCGGCGGCGCCTCCCGCCGCCGTGCCCGCGACGCCAGCATCTCGGACAGGCGCTTGCCGATCGCGTCCCGCGTCGCCCGCACCCGTTCGCGGTCGGGCAGCAGCGTCGGGAACTTGCGCGCCGCCCAGTGGTAGAGGTCGCACGCCCGCGTCAGCCCCTCCAGCGCGTCCGTGTCCAGCCCGTCGGTCCGCGCCGGCACCACGCGGCCGAGCGGCAGCGGCTCGCCCGCCTCCACCGCGTCGAGGATCGCCGTCAGCACCCGCGCGTCCGCCGCCTCGTCGAGATCCGCCGGCACCAGCAGCAGGTCCAGCCGCGCCGCCAGACCCAGCCGCCGCGCGTCGAGCAGCACCGCCACCCGCCGCATGGCCGCCAGCGCCGCCAGCCGGTAGGGCGAGCCCGCCGTCCGCGCCGCCGCGAAGCAGTCCACCAGCAGCACCGTCTCCCCGGTGCCCAGGTACTCCGCCAAGCGCCGCAGCATGCCGCGCGTCGGGCGCACCGCCAACGGCGCGTCCGGGCGCAGCCTTGTGTCCGCCACCTCCAGCAGCCGCTTCAAGGCCCCCGGCGTGCCGCGGGCGACGACACCGAACGCGCCTTCCTCGTGCTGGCCGAAACGGCCGGCGCGACCGGCGATCTGCTTGACCTCGGTGGAGGTGAGCGGGCGGACGGCGCTGCCGTCGAACTTCTCCAGTGCGGTGAACAGCACGCGGCGGCACGGCAGGTTGAGGCCCATACCGATGGCGTCGGTCGCCACCACCACGTCGGCCTCGCCCGACACGAAGCGCGCCGCCTCGCGCCGCCGCACGGCCGGAGCGAGCGCGCCGTAGACCGTCGCCACCGACAGCCCGCGCGCCAGCAGCGTGTCGCGCACGCCCAGCACCTCGCGGCGGGAGAAGGCGATCAGCGCGTCGCCGGGCTCGACGTCCGGCCATTCCAGCCGGCGCTCCAGCAGGGTCAGCGGCGTCTTGCGCTCCAGCTCGACCACCTCCAGCGGCTCGCCCAGGTGCGCGGCGACGCGCTCGACCAGCGGGCGCGCCTCGGGCGCGCCGAGGATGTAGACGGTGTCGGCCGGCGCGCCGATCAGCGCCGCGGTCCAGGCCCAGCCGCGCTCCGGATCGGCGAGCATCTGGATCTCGTCGATCACCGCCACCTCCACGGGACGGTCGGGGTCCAGCATCTCGATGGTGGAGGCGGTGTGGCGGGCGCCCGGCACCCGCACCTCCTCCTCGCCGGTCAGCAGCGCGGTGGGGGTGCCCTCCGCGTTCAGGCGTTCCATCACCTCCAGCGCCAGCAGCCGCAACGGCGCCAGATAGACGCCGTCGCGGGCCTCCTTCAGCGCCGCGATGGCGCGGTGCGTCTTGCCGGAGTTGGTCGGACCGGTGACCAGCACCAGCCGCCGCCCCATACCGCGCGCCACCGGGAACAGGTTTTCGAAACGGGCGAAGTCGAAATGCCGGTCGACGTACGCCCTCCCCCGCGCCTCGGCGCGCTCGCGCCGCCACGCGTCGAACTCCCGCTCCCAGCGGGCGAGCAGTTCGTCCACCCCCTCGCGGTAGCGGGCGGCGCGCGCCAGCCGGTCGGCGAGGCTGGCGAAGGTCCAGGCGTCCGTGGCCTCCCCCGCGTCCTCGGCGTAGCCGCGCAGGCGGGCGGCGGTGCGCGACAGCGCGTCGTCCAGCGCCGCGGTCAGCGCCGGGTCACCCTCCAGCCGGCCGGCCAGCTCCGCGTCGGTCAGGTCGGCGAGTTCCAGCGCGTCCAGCGTCCGCGCGACCTGGAGGCGCACGGGAGCGGGCAGGCCCGGCCAGGGCAGCTCGTCCGCCAGGGTGGCGCGCACGCGGGTGCGGTCCTCGGCCGGGTGCAGCGCCGCCCGCGCGCCGGCCAGTGCGCGGCGCCCCTGCTCCAGCAGCGCGTCGCGGCGCCGGGCGCGGTCGGCGGCGCCCTCGATCTCCAGCAGGATCGCCGCGCGCCGCTCGGCCGGCACCAGCAGGTCGCGCTTGCCCTTCGGCAGCGGCAGGCCGAGCGGCACCAGCCCCGCGGCCTCCGCCTGTTCGACGCGGTTGTAGCCGGCCGTGGCGGCCGTGGTCACCTCGGGGTGCGCGGCGGCCAGGGCGTGGATGAGGGCAGGGTCGAGGTCAGACACGGGGAGGACAGCCGAGAGGATCGGAACGGCGGCCTGTTGCCAGGATGGATCCCGAACCGGAGAGGACGACCATGGACGACACGAAGAAATCCCCGGAGAACGCGCAGGACAAGTGGAAGGGCATGAAGCCCGAAGACCCCGCCATGGGCAAGCGCGACGAAGCCCGCCCCGGCACGCCGGGCACCGGCGAGAACATCGACCCGAAGACGGGGGAGAAGTTCATCGAGGGGATCGGCGGGGGGTGATGGACTCCCGCGTTGGGCCCCCACCCAACCCTCCCCCACTTCGCGGGGGAGGGCTTCTAAAGCTGACGACGGAGTTCCTCCCCCCGCGTAGTGGGGGGAGGTCAGGAGCTGACGACGGAGTTCCTCCCCCCGCGTAGTGGGGGGAGGTCAGGAGGGGGGCCCAACGCCACGGCTTCCTTCACCGCGCCCCCACCCCATGCGGCAGCCGGCTCATCAGCGCGATGGGCAGCAGGAACAGCGCCACGTTGGTCCACGACACGCCGCGCCGCCGCATCTCCGGCCGCTCCGCCGGCCCCATCCAGCCGCCGTGCGCGTCGTGGCGGTCGTCGATGGGGTGCAGCAGCGCCCCGTCGGTCTCCGGCGCCGGACGATTCTCGAACATCTCCCGCTCGATCAGGCGCGCCGCCGCGGCCTCGGCCATGCCGGGCGCCATGGCGTGCTGCAGCTCGGCGAAGCGGCCGGCGGCGCCGACGAACACCTCGCGCTGCGGCTTGACCGCCAGCTGCACGATGGCGTCGGCCACCGCCTCGGGCGGCGTCACCGGACCCGGCGGGCGGACGGCGCGGCCGGTGTAGTTGGCGGCGTGCTGCCACAGCGGCGTGTCGATGGAGCCCGGCATCACCGTGCAGACCTGGATGCCCGGCTCCTCCACCAGCTCCTGCCGCAGCGTCTCCGAGAATCCGCGCACCGCGAACTTGCTGGCCACGTAGGCGCTGGCGTAGCGCTGTCCGACGGTGGAGACCACCGAGGCGTTGTTGACGATCACCCCCTCCGCCCGGTCGAGGAAGTGCGGCAGCACCGCCCGGCAGCCGTTCACCGTGCCCATCAGGTTGGTGCGCACCACCTGCTCGAACATCTCGGCCGGGGTCTCCTCGAAAAGGCCGAAGGCGATGACGCCGGCGTTGTTGACCCACACGTCGATGCCGCCGAACGCCTCGATGGCGCGGCGGGCGAGGTGGTTGACCTGCTCCTGGTCGGTGACGTCGGTGGGCACCACCATGGCGCGGCCACCGGCGTCCAGGCATTCCTCCGCCGCGGTGTGCAGCGCCGCGTCGCGGCGGGCCGCCAGCACCACCGTGGCACCCAGCCGCGCGAAGGCCAGCGCCGTCGCCCGGCCGATGCCGCTCGACGCCCCAGTCACCACCACCACCTTGTCCGACATGCGCGCCATGACCCGCCCCGTGTCCGCCGTTTCCTCTCAACCTGACAACACCGCAGGCGCCCGGCGGTTGCGCAGGGCTTGGAAACCGCGGGTCCGAGGCGCTACAGTCGCCTCGGACAGCATGGCAGGGAGCAGACGCGTGGCGGCTAGGGAACTGGATGTGCGGGGGCTGTTCTGCCCGTTGCCGATCCTGCGGACTCGCAAGCTCCTCGACACCATGGCCGAGGGCGAGGAGGTCATGGTCTACGTCACCGACCCGGCGTCGGTGATCGACTTCCGCCACTTCTGCAACATCACCGCCAACGAGCTGCTGTCGTACGACAAGCGCGAAGACGAGGTGTTCGTCTACCACATCCGCCGGCACCTCTGAGGAGGCTTCAGCAATGGTCGCACTCGCCCCCGCCGCCCCGCCGCCGCTGCGCCCCGGCGCCGTGGTGCACGGCCCCGGCTCCGAACACATCGACGCCCTGCTCGACCGCTTCACCGCCGAGCTGAAGCGGCGCGGCTTCCGCGTCGGCGGTCTGGTGCAGCGCAACTACGGCGGCGGCGACGACTGCGCCGACCAGATGGATCTGGTGGACGTGGCGACCGGCCGCGCCTTCGGCATCTCGCAGCATCTGGGGCGGGAATCGCAGGCCTGCCGCGTCGATCCCCGGGGGGTCGCCGAGGCCAGCCAGGCGCTGCGCCGCGCCGTGGCGGAGCGCGCCGACCTCATTGTGGTGAACAAGTTCGCCGGGCTGGAAGCGCACGGCGAGGGCCTGTCCGACGAGATGCTCAGCGCCATCAGCGAGGGCATCCCGCTGCTGACCAGCGTCGGCAGCCGCTACATCAACGAGTGGCAGAGCTTCGCCGGCGGCTACGCCGACCTGCTGACGCCGGACGCGGAGTCGCTGTGGCGCTGGTGGGGTCCCCACCGGCTGTACGAGGACCTGCTGCTGGGCGTCGAGGACGCCGAGGTCAAGCGCGTGGTCGTCGGGGCCAAGTGGATCCTGGTGGAGACCGTGGCCGGAGCCATCGGCCTCGCCGCCCGCCCCTCCAGCAGCGCCGGCGCCGCGGTGCCGGCGCCGGAGTCCTGGGCCGGGTGGAGCCTGAAGGCGCTGGCCGAGCCGGCCGCGCGCGGCTGGGACGCGCTGGAGGTCGCCATCGGCATCGCCGCCCTCAACGCCCACTACAACCACGCCGGCCTGACCGGCCCGGCCGTCAACGGTCTGGACCAGCACGCCGGAGCCGAGGGCCGCGTCGTGGTGATCGGCGGATTCCCGAAGATCAGGGAGCGCCTGCCGCGCGCCCAGGTCATCGAGATCGACCCGCGTCCCGGCGAGTATCCGGAGCCCGCCTGCGACTGGCTGCTGCCCGGCGCCGAGGCCGTGGTGACCACCGCCTCGGCGCTGGCCAACCGGACGCTGCCGCGGCTGCTGGCGGCGGGCCGCGGCGCCCGGGTGACGCTGGTCGGGCCGGGGACGCCGCTGACGCCGCGGCTGTTCGACTACGGCATCGAGACGCTGTCCGGCTTCGTCGCCGAGAACGTGCCGGCCCTGGTCGAGGCGATCCTCGGCGGCGCCTCGTCCAAGCAGTTCCATTGCCACGGCCGCTTCGTGACGCTGAGCCGGGGATAGAATCAAGAAAGGGAGAGAGATGGACGACCGCACCCGCACCGAGCTGGAGGCCGCCGCCTTCCGCGGCCTCGTCGCGCATCTGCAGAAGCGCACCGACGTGCAGAACATCGACCTGATGAACCTCGCCGGCTTCTGCCGCAACTGCCTGTCCAAGTGGTACCGCGCCGCGGCCGTGGAGCGCGGCGTCGAGATGAGTGAAGAGGAGGCGCGTACGGCGATCTACGGCATGCCCTTCAAGGAGTGGAAGGCGCAGTACCAGAAGGAAGCCTCGCCCGAGCAGATGCAGACCTTCGAGGACACCAAGCCGCTGCACGCGGAAATCAGCGGGCATTACAAGAAATAAGTCTTCCCGCTGCGCCCCCACCCCATCCCTCCCCCACTTCGCGGGGGAGGAACCAGCCCCCTCCCCCGCGAAGTGGGGGAGGGATGGGGTGGGGGCCCGGTTCGCGCGCTCCCCTGCCCTACCCGAACAGCCCGGTGAACGGCAGGAACGCCACCATGTCGCCCTCGCGGATGGCGCCGGCCTCCGCCGGCATGTCGACCAGCCCGTCGGCCTCCACCATCGAGGTCAGCACGCCGGAGCTGTCGATCGGGAACTTCCGCGCCACCGGGCGGCCGTCGGCGCCGATCTCCAGCCGGGCGCGCAGGAACTCACGCCGGCCCGGCTTCTTGGCGAAGTCGAACCCGGCGACCACAAGGCAGCGCGGCGCCTGCACCGACTCCGCGCCCATCAGGCGCAGCACCAGCGGGCGGCCGACCAGCATGAAGGTCACCATCGCCGACACCGGATTGCCCGGCAGGCCGAGGAAGGCCGTGCCGCGCACCTGACCCAGCGCCAGCGGCTTGCCCGGCTTGATCGCCAGCTTCCACAGATCGACCGAGCCCAGCGCGTTGACCGCCGCCTTGACGTGGTCCTCCTCGCCCACCGAGACGCCGCCGGAGGTGACGATCAGGTCCGTGGTGCCGGCGGCGTCCTCCAGCGCGGCGCGCACCACCGCCGCCTTGTCGGCGAGGATGCCGAGGTCGCGCACCTCCGCCCCCAGCGCCGCCAGCTGCGCGCCGATGGTGTAGCGGTTGGCGTCGTAGATGGCGTGGTCCGGCTTGGCGCCGCCCGGCTCACGCAATTCGTCGCCGGTGGAGAACAGCACCACCCGCAGCCGCTGGCGCACCGACAGCGAACCGCGCCCGACCGCCGCGGCCAGCCCGACCTCCTGCGCGCGCAGGCGCCGGCCGGCCTCCAGCACCACGGATCCCGCCGTCATGTCCTCGCCGGCCGGGCGGATGTTGGCGCCGCGCTCGGGCGGGTGGAGCACGACGACCGCGCCATCCTCGGCCCGGCAGTCCTCCTGCATGGCGATGGTATCGACGCCGGCCGGCACCGGCGCGCCGGTGAAGATGCGCACCGCCTCGCCCGGCCGCACCGAACCCTCGAACCGCGCACCGGCCGGGACCCGGCCGACCACCGGCAGGCGCAGCGGCGATTCGGGGGCGACGGGGGTGGCGTAGGCGTAGCCGTCCATCGCCGACACCGCGGCGGGCGGCACATCGACCGGGGCGGTCACCGGCTCGGCCAGGATGCGGCCCAGCGAGTCGGGCAGCGGCACCGCCTCCACGCCGGTGACCGGGCCGAAGCCCTGGATCACGCGGGCCAGCGCCTCGTCGAGCGGCATCGGACCGGATCCGGAAGCGGGGCGAAAACAGTCGGTGGCCATGGCGTCTCCTCGCGGCGGCTGCGCGGGGGCCATGGTCGCCGTCCGCGCGTTCGCTTGCAACAGCCATGGCGGCGAGGCCGCGCCCTTGACCTCCATCAAACGGCGGCCATGAACGCGACAAAGCCGCCGCCGCCCGAAGGCGACGGCGACCTCCTCGTCAACACCAAAGCGGTGCGCGTTTTGCGCCTCGCAGACGCACTGTCCGCGAAAAAGGGGTAGGGCGCAGTGACGGCCGTCACACCCCGGTGCGCGCAGGCGCGAAACGACGGCGTTTGTGGCCCGGCTCACATCGGCGGCGGGTGGGGCCGGGTAGGGTTCCGGTCATCGAGACACCCCGCCGGACGCGCAGCGCCGGCCCCACCCAGGAGACCGCCCCATGATCCGCACTTCCCTGCTCGCCGGCTTCGCCACCCTGGCCCTGCTGTCGGC
>NZ_JBOZRT010000131.1:0-30793 GCF_050789165.1 Azospirillum sp. | reverse complement strand
GCGACATGAGGCCGTACCACCCCACGCTCGCCGCCGCGTCGAGCAGCATCTGGCCGGCCGTCATGACGCCGGCACCGCCACTGCCAACAAAGGCTATCGTGACCGAGTCCACTGTCATTGCTAGTTCCTTTTCCACCCCAGTCCGGAGGTCTTGGCCGAAACCCCGAAGCCTTCTCTCTTACAGAGGTCGTAGGGCTGACGGGTTGATCCAGCGCAATCTTCGGCCCGATAGCGGGCGGAACGGGAACTTTTCGGCTCGTTTCAACGTGGGATCATTCCCCGTAGCGCTCCTCCTTCCACGGGTCGGCGTCGTTGTGGTAGCCGCGGACCTCCCAGTAGCCGCGCTTGTCCTCGGCAAGGAACTCGATTCGCCTGACCCACTTGGCGCTCTTCCAGAAGTAGCGCTTCGGCACCACCACGCGCACCGGGCCGCCGTGGTCGCGGTCGATGGGCTCGCCCTCCCAGCTAGTGGCGAGCAGCACATCCTCGTCGTCGAAAACGAACAGCGGCAGGTTGGTGGTGTAGCCGTCCGAGGAATGGAACAGCACGAAGCGCGCCTCCGGCGCCGGGCGGACCACGGACAGCAGGTGCCTGGCGCTCACGCCTTCCCAATGGTTGTCGTAGCGCGACCAGGAGGTGACGCAGTGGATGTCCGAGACATGGCGGAACACCGGCTGCGCCTGCAGGTCGTCCCAGCGCCACGTGACGGGGTTCTCGACCAGCCCGTCCACGGTCAGCTGCCAGTTCGAGCGGTCCACCCGCGGCAGGATGCCGAGGTCGAGCACCGGCCAGCCCTCGGTCCGGTGCTGGCCCGGCGGCAGGCGCTCGGTGCCCGGGGCGCCGGTCAGGCCGCGCGCCTCGCGGGCCCAGCGCTCCTTGGCGGCGATGAGCTTGGCGTCGGGTTCGCCGTCGTGGTCTGTCTCGTCCATTCCGATCAGGCTCCTTCAACGCATGGCCTTTGCCCCCTCCCTAGCCCTCCCCCGCCTTTGGCGGTGGAGGGAACTCCGCCGCTCTGCCCCTCCACCACGTGAGAGGGAGAGGGATGGGGAGGGGGATGTGCCGATAAAGCCGCTGAAATGCCACAATGATGCAGCCCTCTGCGGGTTGGCAAGCCGGCGGACGCGCGGTAGTCTCGCGGCTCTCCACACTTTCGAATTTGTCCACGGATCCGCGATGCCCCGCACGCTCGCCCGGTGGTCGGGCGCTTTGGCCGCCCTGCTCCTCCTCCTGACCGGTCCCGCCCTCGCCCAGCCGCCGGCCGCGGCGCCAGCCCCGGCCGCACCCGCGGCCCAGCCCGTCCCCGCGCCGACCCCGCCGGCCGCGGCGCAGAACGGTGCCGCCGACCAGCTGGAAGGGCTGGTGTCGACGCTGGAGGACCCGCAGGCGCGCGCCAAGCTGGTGGACCAGCTGCGCACCCTGATCGCCGCGCAGAAGGGCGGCCCCGCCGCGGAGCAGCAGCCCGCCGAGCCGGCAGCGCCCAGCGACCTGCTGCCCGACGCGCTGGGATCGCGCACGCTGGCCTATCTGGCACGGCACGTGGAGGACGCCAGCAGGCAGCTGCTGGCGGTGGCCAACGCCTTCTCCGACCTGCCGGCGGTGGCCGAGTGGGTGCGCCGCCAGATCGACGACCCCTCGGCGCGCGAGCGCTGGACGCAGCTGTCGGCCGATCTGGTGATGATCGTCATCGCCGGCGCGGTGGTCAGCCGCTTCACCAGCTTCCTGCTGCGCCGGCCGCGCCGGGCGATCGAGGCGAACCACTGCGAGCGGATGTCGGCGAAGCTGACCTTCCTGCTGCTGCGCACGGCGCTGGAGATGGTGCCGGTGATCGCCTTCGCGCTGGTCGCCTACGGCATCCTCATGCTGGGCGAGGCGGTGATGCTCTCCATGGGCTCGCGCGTGCGGCACGTGGTCATCGACATCATCACCGCCACCGTGGTGGTGCAGACTGTGCTGGTCGCCGCCAGCTTCCTGTTCGCGCCGCCGGCGCCGGGCCTGCGGCTGACCCGCATGCGCGACGAGACCGCGCATTACGCCTATGTCTGGACGCGGCGCCTCGCCATCGTCGGGGTGTACGGGTACTTCCTGGCGGACGGCGCGTTCGTCTTCGGGCTGGCGCTGGGGGCGTACGGGGCGGTGCTCAAGCTGCTCGGCCTCGCCATGGCGGCGATGCTGGTCATCCTGATCCTGCAGAACCGCAGCGCGGTCGCCGAGTGGATGCACGGCAACCCGCTGACCGGCGACGGCGACCCCGTCGACACCGCGGCGCGCGAGGCGCAGGGGCAGGGCGCGGTCATGCGCTCGGCCCGGCGGCGGCTGGCCGACATCTGGCACGTGCTGGCCATCGCCTACGTCGCGGTGGCCTTCGGCGCCTGGGTGCTGAACGTCTACGAGGGGTTCGAGTACCTGGCGAAGGCGACCATCACCAGCATCGCCATCTTCATCATCGCCCGCCTTCTGGTCAGCGGCATCAACCGGGCGCTGCGCCGCGGCTTCCGCATCTCGCCGGAGCTGGCGGTGCAGTTCCCCTCGCTGGAGGCGCGCGCCAACCGCTACATCCCGGTGCTGCACCGGGTGATCAAGACGCTGATCTGGACGGTGGCGGTGCTGATGATCCTCAACGCCTGGGGCGTCGATACCGCGGCCTGGATCGAGACGCCGGTGGGACGGCGCGTGGTGCGCAGCGTCGCCACCATCGGCGTCATGCTGGCGGTCGCCATCGTCGCCTGGGAAGTGGTCAGCGCGCTGATCGAGCGCTTCCTGCGCGGCACCGAGGTGCAGGGTACGCGGATCGAGCGCTCGGCCCGCATGCGCACGCTGCTGCCGCTGCTGCGCAACGCCTTCCTGGTGGTGCTGGTGACCATGGTGTCGCTGATCACGCTGGCCGAACTGGGCGTCAACATCGCCCCGCTGCTGGCCGGCGCCGGCGTCGTCGGCCTGGCGGTCGGTTTCGGCTCGCAGACGCTGGTCAAGGACGTCATCACCGGCCTGTTCATCCTGTTCGAGGACACCATCTCGGTCGGCGACGTGGTGGACGTCGGCGGCGGGCACTCCGGCGTGGTCGAGGCGATCTCGATCCGCACCATCCGGCTGCGCGACGGCGCCGGCGCCGTGCACTCGGTGCCGTTCAGCGCGGTGACCACGGTGAAGAACATGACCAAGGACTACTCCTTCGCCGTGTTCGACGTCTCGGTCAGCTACAGCGAGGACCCGGACCGGGTGTGCGGCGTGCTAAAGGGGATCGGCGACGACCTGCAGGCCGACCCGCTGTTCACCACCGACATCCTGGCGCCGCTGGAGGTGATGGGCATCGAGCGCTTCGCCGATTCGGCGGTGGTGATCCGCGCCCGCTTCAAGACCCGGCCACTCAAGCAGTGGGGGGTGGGGCGCGAGTTCAACAAGCGGATGAAGAAGGCCTTTGACGAGCAGGGTATCTCCATGCCCTACCCGCACATGCACCTGGTCATGGAGAAGCAGAAGCGGGAGGCCGCCGCGGCGAACGCCGGCTAAGGCGTTCCCTGCTCCTCCAGCACCTTGAGGAAGGCGTCGACCACTGCGGGGTCGAAGTGGGTGCCGGCTTCGCGCCGGATCAGGCCCAGCACGTCGCGGTGGTCCCAGGCCTCCTTGTAGGGGCGGCGGTGCAGCAGCGCGTCGTAGACGTCGGCCACCGCGACGATGCGGCCGGACAGCGGGATCGCCTCGCCCTTCAGGCCGTGCGGATAGCCGGTGCCGTCCCACTTCTCGTGGTGGCTCTCGGCGATCTCGGCGCCGAGCGACAGCGGGTTGGGGCCGCCGACGATGCCCGACGCCTCGCGCAGGATGCGGCCACCGATGGCGGCGTGCTCGCGCATCACCGCCATTTCCTGCTGGTCGAGCTTGCCGGGCTTGCCCAGGATGTGGTCGGGCACGCCCACCTTGCCGACGTCGTGCAGCATGCTGGCCAGCCCGATGTGCTCGCAGAAGACGGTGTCGACGATGTGGGCGTGGACCCCGTCGGCGCGCAGCCGCTGCGCGATGGCCGTCGCCCACCGGCCGATGCGCTTGACGTGGTCGCCGGTCACCTCGTCCTTGAACTCGGCCAGCTTGCCGAGCGCGTGCACGGTGGCGCGCTGGGCGTTCTCCAGGCCGCGGCGACCCTCCTCGATGGCACGGATGTGCTGGTAGGAGCGCAGCGCCGCCACCGTGGCGGTGAACAGGGTCTGCGCCGTCAGCTCGCTCTTTGCCTTGTAGTCGTTGATGTCGTAGCCGACGATCACCTGCCGCTCCGGCGCCAGACCGGGCTGGCCGGTGCGCAGAATGATGCGGACATGGCGGTTGCCCAGCTCCTCGCGGATGAAGTGCACCAGCTTCAGGCCGGCGTCGTCGGTCTCCATGACCACGTCGAGCAGCACGGCGGCGACATCGTCGGTAGCGCGCAGGATGGCGCGCGCCTCCTCGGCGCTGAAGGCGCTGAGAAAGGCCAGGCCGCGGCCTTCGTACTCGACGTCGTGGAGCACCACGCGGGTGATCGCGTGCACCTCAGGGTCGTCGTCGACGATCAGCACGGTCCAGGGGGCCGGCGTCGGACCGCGGCCGGCCTCGTCCTCGGCCTCGTCGGCGAACAGCAGGTCGTCGTCGTCCGATGCTCCCGACATGACCGGATCCCCCCTTGCTCCCTCCCCGGTTTTCGACTGGCACGCGGGGATTGTCAACCGCCCCGGGCAGCGTCGCGGCGGGCGCGCGAAGGGGCTGGATCTGCCACCGGCGGGCTACCCCCGAAGGGCGTCCGACGCGCTGCGATCACGGGTTGCGGGGCTACCCCGGCCGGGCGTCAACTGGAGGCGACCAACACGACGAGGGGACTGCCATGATACCGGACTCGTGGGACCTGGAGAGCCGCGAGGGCGCGGCACGGATCGCTCGCGACCTGCTGGAAACCGGTGCGGTGCGCTTCGACCCGAAGCGCCCGTTCCGCTACACCGACGATCTGGTCAGCCCGGTGCGGCTCGACGTGCGGCACCTGCTGTCCTACCCGAAGATCCGTAAGGAAGTGGTCTGTTTCGCTTGCGAAATGATCAATCAGGAGATGGGCGACGCGGAGCGCACGGGCGTGCACGACCTGGACGCGGTCGCGGCCGGCGAGGGGGCGGGGATGCCCTTCGCCACGCTGATCGCCGACAGGCTGAACCTGCCGCTGGTGATCGTCCGCAAGGACGCGCCGGAGATCGTCGGGGACGTGCAGCCCGGCTGGCGGGTGCTGCTGGTCGAGCAACTGGCGACCGACGGCCATCGCAAGGCCCGCTTCATCGAGCCGCTGCGCGCGGCCGGCTGCGTGGTGCGCGACGTGTTCGTGCTGTTCCAGTACGGGATCTTCGACTCGATCCACGAGCACCTGACGCGGCTGGGCGTCACCCTGCACGCCGCGTGCACCTGGTGGGACCTGCTGGAGGTCGCCAACCGCGGCAGCTACTTGCCGGAGGAGGCGCTGGGCGAGATTCATGCCTACCTGCACGACCCCCGGCGCTGGTGCGCCCAGCACGGCAAGCAGGCGCGGGTGGCTTGATCCTGGGAGCCCCTCCCTCACGAGGGGGGAGGGGCTTGAACCTCATCCCTCGGCCCGCTCCACCAGCACCTCGCCGTCCTTGATGACCGGCCGCCACCCCGAGGCCCTGAGCCGGTCGGTGGCGGTGGCGACCTCGGCGTCGAACATCCGCTCGGTGCCGCGGTGGCGCAGCACCAGCACCATCAGGAAGGCCAGGAAGGCATCGCCGACCAGCATGAAGACGTAGTGCCACGCCCCCTTCGCCGCGGCGACGGCAAGGCCGGTGTAAACCACCAGCAACGCCAGGAAGATCCCCAGCACCGCCAGCATGGCAACCCGGATGATCCGCCAGAGGCGGCGGAAGCGCTCGGCGCGGGCGATGGTGTCGCGGGCCTCGGCCACATCGCGAGGGAGGCTCATGGCCGCACCTCGCCGGGCTGCGCGGCGCCGGCCGGCTGGGCGGCGCGGGCCAGGCGGACGCTGGCCAGGAAGGGCAGCGACAGCATCGCCTGCAACCCGGCCCACACCAGCGCCTCGACGTTGGGATGCGCCCAGTCGATGGCGCTCAAGGGCATGGCGCTGGTGCCGGCGAGCCAGCCACGCAACGGCGCGTCCACCGGCAGCACGCCCTCGGCGAGCAGCGTCAGCGTGGCGCCGATGAGCAGCAGGCGGCCCAGCCACAGCTCGGCGCGCGGAGCACGGACGGGCGTGCGCACCACCGCCACCGCCGGGCGGAACAGCGACCCCGCCGCCATGGCCGAGCGCCAGTCGGTGCCGGCCGGCCGCCGGCCGGCGCGCAGCCAGCCGAGGATCGGCAGCCCCAGCGCCGGGATCGCCGCGTACCAGGTCGGGAAGTTGCGGTAGCGGCCGTCGAAGACGATCAGGAAGCTCCACACCACCAGCAAAGCGGTCAGCGCCAGCGTCACCGCGGCGCCGACGCGGTCGAGGCGGCCGTATCCGGCGTCGCGGACGAGGCCGCGCAGCGGCTCCGCCGACAGGCCGCGGCCGGAGGACAGCGCGCGGTGCGCCGCCATCAGGATGCACAGGCCGAGCGCGCCGGTCAGCGCCAGCATGACGGCGGTCAGCGTCAGGTCCTGCCAGTAATAGCTCCAGTGCAGCCCCAGGTCGGCGGCGTGCAGATACAGGCTGGCGAAGCCGTCGCTCAACACCGCCAGCGCCGCCAGGGCGGAGAGCGGCAGCGCCGGGCCGCTGGCGACCAGCACGCCGACCAGCGCGCTGCCGGCGATGACCGACAGCGCGGCGTGCTCGACCCACTTCGGATTCTCCACCACCGGGCCGGCCAGCGAGAACTTCGGCTTGCGGTCCACCGTGTAGAGGCCCCAATGGCCGCCGACGGTGCCCTCCAGCTTCTGCTTCCAGTTCTGGTCGAACGCCTCGATGATGTTGACGTCGAAGCCCTCCGTCCCGGCCAGCCGGATCACCTGGTTGATGAACTGCGCCTTGGCGACGAGGCCCGGCGCCGCGGCGCCGCGGGCGCGGCCGGCGGTCGGCCAGCCGGTTTCGCCGATCAGGATCGGCTTGCCGGGGAAGCGCTGCGAGATCTCGCGGTAGGACCAGGCGATGTGCTCGGCCCCCTTCTCGACGCTGGCCGGGATGTCCTCCCAGTAGGGCAGCAGGTGGATGGTGATGTAGTCCACCTCCTTCGCCATCTGCGGGTACTTCAGCCACCACTCCCAGACGTCGGCGTAGGACACCGGCTGCTTGATCGCGGCCTTCACCTTGCGCAGGTAGCCGGTGATCTGCTCCGGCGTCAGCTCGCCGCGCAGCAGCACCTCGTTGCCGACGATCACGCGGGTGATGGTGTCCGGGTAGCGGTTGGCGAGCGCGATCAGCGAGTTCACCTCCGCCTCGTTCTTGTCGAGCTTGCTCGACAGCCAGGCGCCCATGGTGACCTGCAGGCCGTGCTTCTTCGCCAGTTCCGGCACCACCTCCAGCCCCTCCAGCGAGGTGTAGGTGCGGATGCCCGCCACCTGCGGGGCGATGGCCGCCAGATCCTCATCGATCTGCTCGGTCGAGGGGTAGACGCGCGTCAGCGGGCTCTGCCCGTCGCGGAACGGGGCGAAGGAGACGCTTTTCAGCTTGCCGCCGGGGGGCGGGTCGAGCGGCACCGGCCGGTTGGGAAGGTACCACAGGGCGGCGGTGCCGAGGCCGGCCACGAGGAGCACGGCGAGGAGTTTCAGGATGCGCATGGACCCACTGTCTACACGAAAGACGCATCTGGACAAAAGGGCGGGGTGGCCAGTGGCGTGCCTATCGCACCGCACAGGCCACCCCGAGGTTGACCCAACGTGAGGGACGCGCCTTCACGCTGGTTATGAACGTGGGCACCGGCGGATTATTCCGCGTCGCGCGGGCGCGGCGGCGGCGAACAATTAAGTAGTAAGGTATCGAAGCTTTTTCGGTGTGCGCTGTTGGGATGGGTCCTTCGATGCCTTTTGGAGGTGACCCAATGACCAACGAGCACGGACCCAAGAAGGTCGGCGTCTACAACGACGGCGGCCCCGGCGGTTCGGCCGGGCTCAACTGGACCTGGATCATCGTCGGGCTGATCGTCCTGGCGATCGTCCTGTACCTGATTCTGCGCTGAGCACGGCCATGTCCGACGACCGGGAGACGGTCGTACCGCTTCACCAGGAGACGGTGTCCGTCGACAAGCGCCGCGTCGAGCGCGGCGTCGTGCGCGTGACCACCACGGTCAGCGAACGCGAGGAGATCGTCCGCCAGACGCTGGAGCAGGAGGAGGTCGAGGTGACGCGGGTTCCCGTCGGCCGCGAGGTCGGGGAACGGCCGGAGATCCGGCAGGAGGGCGACACCACGATCATCCCCCTGGTCGAGGAAGTGCTGGTGGTGGAGCGGCGACTCGTCCTGCGCGAGGAAATCCACCTGCGCCGCAAGACGCGCACCGTGCAGGCCGAGCAGCCCGTCACCCTGCGGTCCGAGGACGCCATCATCGACCGCATCGAGACCAATCGACCCGACGAGCCCGGCGGGCGGGGTGCCGGGCCATCCAACACATCCGAGGAGTGAGACATGCACCGCACCATCGTGGCCCTTTACGACACCCGCAGCGACGCCGAGGTCGCCGTGCGCGACCTGGAGGCTGACGGCTTCGACCGCAGCGCCACCGAGATCATCACCCACGCCGAGGCGGTGACCGGCATCGGCTCGGCCGCCGGGCAGGACTACATCGACACCGACTACGCGCGGCAGAACAGCGGCGGCTTCCTGACCCGTCTGACCAGCTGGAACGTCCCGGAGCGTGACGCCCACGTCTACGCCGAGGGCGTGCGGCGCGGCGGCGCCCTGCTGAAGCTGCGCGTCGATGACGACGACGTGGACCGCGCCGTCGCCGTGCTGGAGCGCGGCAACGTGGTGGACGTCGAGCAGCGCGAGGCCGCCTACCGCACCACCGGCTGGAGCGGCTACGACGAGACGGCGGCGCCCTACGACGAGACCACGGCCGCCGAGGAGCGCGCCCGCCACGCCACCGGCCTGAGCGGCGCCGCGCAGTCGTTCCGCGACGTCAACACCACCGATACGACCTACAGCGACTCCACCGCCCGCCGCGGCGTGGACGTGGACCGCGAGGAGGTCATCCCGGTCGCCGAGGAAAAGCTGGACATCGGCAAGCGCGCGGTCGAGGGCGGCGTCGTGCGGGTGCGCACCTACGTCACCGAGACCCCGGTGAACGAGACGGTGAACCTGCGCCAGGAGCACGTGCACGTCGAGCGCCGTGCCGTCGACCGCGCTGTGGACGACCTGCCGGAGGACGCCTTCCGCGAGCGCGAGATCGAGGTGCGCGAGACCGCCGAGGAGGCGGTGGTGCAGAAGCGCGCCCACGTGACGGAGGAGGTCGTCATCCGCAAGGACGTCGAAGAGCGGGCGCAGAACGTCTCCGACACCGTCCGCCGCACCGAGGTGGAGATCGACGACGGCCGCACCGGCACCGACCGCCCGTTGCGCCGCGACGACGACCTGGAGCGCTGACCGGGGTACCGCGCCGGTCTGGAAGGGGGGAGGGCGGCCGCCGGGCCGCCCTTCTTTTGCGGGGTGACCCTGTGCGGGCGGGCTACCCCGTCAGTACTGGGAAGCTTTGCGGACGCACGGCGTTTATTCCCTTACCTTTCGAACCGTATGGGGAGATTACCATGAAGACCCTGATGACCGCGTTCGGTGTTGCCGCGCTTCTCGCCGCCGCTCCCGCCATGGCGCAGACCAACAAGGCGCCGGCCAAGGAGGTGACGCCCTCGGTGGCGGCGGTGGATGGGCAACTCGACCCGGCGCTGGCGCGCATGAGCGCCGACCAGCTCAAGGGCAAGGACGTCTACGGCACCGACGGCAAGGAGATCGCCGAGATCGAAGGCGTGGTCCGCAAGGGCTCGGCCACCTACGTGGTGCTCGACGTCGACCATGTGGTGAACATGAGCGACAAGGACGTGGTGCTGCCGGCCAACCGCCTGCACATGAAGGGCGACAAGCTGACCCTCGACATGACCAAGGACCAGATCCAGGGCCTGGAGAAGTGGCAGAAGGGCAAGTACGAGGACGTCAAGGGCGCGCTGAAATAAGCTGAGGCGCGGCAACGGGCCGGCGGGCGGGCGCTTTGGGGCGCCGGTCCGCCGGCTTTTGCTTTTCCAGAAGTAGGTATCCCAAGGTGAGCCAAATGTTAAATTGATTTTTTCTATGTTGATAGCAAAACTATCAGTACATTGCTGCTATGTTTCTGATAATACAGCCGCGATAGATGCTATGATAAATATTTTTTGGGCGTAGTCAATGTTGAGGTTTCTTGCTAGGATGGCGAATTTCAAAGGCCTTTCGTAGCTGAAAGATATGCGGAGGAATGTCGTTCCTGGGATCTGGTAAGTCAGTATAGTTGAATCTCGAACCTATTACTCGGTTCACCACGAGAGGAATGAAAGCTTCGTGCTGTCCTTCAGTCTCATCACCCAAACGGGCCTCCAAGTCAACTTCAATAGCTAGCCCCGCGTCAGCATGGAACGGAGCGCGCCCAAGTGCTTCTGAGAACGCTTCGGCTAAAGGTTTGGGTAAGCCTCTGAGTATATCGCTGAGTAGATGTGGAGAAAAATCAAAGCTTACACAATGATCTTCCTCGCAAAATTCACAATTTGCAGATGCTGTCATTAATTCATCATTGACTCTCCCAAAATAACCTAGCCGAACCTTTGGAAAGGTAATCTCTGCATTGGGGGAGAATCCCAGGCGAACCAACTTAAAGCCGAGGTCTGGCGCAAAATTACGCAGAGATGGCTCAAGTAAGTACTTATGCCCAAGATGTCTTTCAATGAGGTCCCATTTTTCGTTAAAATCTTTAAACTCCAGCGTCAGCAATGGGGCAGGGGATTCAACGGAAAAGACTGCTAACATTTTCCCATTGCATAGCGCAAAATGCTGACAGCGCACCTCCGGATGTATGGCATAACTATATGCCTGCTGTACGTTATCCTGTGAAAGCACGCTTTCGGCAGGTGATTTCGCATCAAGAACTAATATTGGCTTCCCATCATGCAAAAACGTATAATCTGGAACAATGGAGACTGGGTGCTTCCGAGTTCCTGCGTAGATAAAATTGTTGGTTAGCGTCTTGCTTCTTATTACCTGTACCTTGCCTGATGGTCTGTATCCGAGCCGATTTAGAATGGGAATTATAATCAACTCCCGTACAGAGTCTTCCTTAAAACCGGGGTCGTCTAGAAGGGCGAGGTCAAATTCTCCGAACATGGTTTATGCTCCCGGAAGGAAAGTTTCGCGTAGTGGGGCGGCATATTATGCGAAAATGATAAGCAAATAAGCACAAGTTGGCAATGATCTAATTGCATACGCACTTGTAGATTGTGTTATTGCATCAGCTTCGTTACTGATATTTGGCATTTGGACACCCTCACCGCTCCCCCGGCGGCGGTGCGAACAGGAACGGCGTCACCCCCCGCAAATTCTCGTCCACGATCAGCCGGTGGTTCAGCGGCGGGAACGCGCGCTGCGAACAGTCCGACCGCGGGCACAGGCGGCAGTTGACGCCGATGGGGGTGGCGGCCTCGGTGTGCTCCAGGTCGATGCCGTCGGCGTAGACGATCTGGCCGGCGTGCGCCACGTCGCAGCCCAGCGCCATGGCGAACTGCTGCGGCGGGCTGCGGTAGCCGCCTCCCGCCTTCACCGCCGTCCGCGCGATCGAGAAATAGGCCGTGCCGTCCGGCATCTGCGCCAGCTGCGTGTGGATCTTGCCCGGCGTGCGGAATGCCTCGTAGACGATCCAGCGCGGGCAGCCGCCGCCGAACCGCGCGAAGTGGAACCCCGCGCCGGAGAAGCGCTTCGACACGTTGCCGGCGCTGTCCACCCGGATCAGAAAGAACGGCACCCCGCGCGCGCCCGGCCGCTGCAGGGTGGTCAGCCGGTGGCAGACCTGCTCGAAGCTGGCGTCGAAGCGGCGGCGCAGCACGTCGATGTCGTAGCGCTCGCGCTTCGCCCCCTCCAGGAAGCGGTCGTAGGGCATCAGCACCGCGCCGGCGAAGTAGTTGGTCAGCCCGATCCGCGCCAGCCGCCGCGCCTCGTCACCCGACAGGTTGGCGGCATCGACGATTCCGTTGATCAGCTCACGGTGGCGCAGCAGCGCGATCTGCGCCGCCAGTTGGAAGTTGCGCCCCGACGGCGCCAGCATCTCCGACACCAGGATGCGCCGGCCGTGCCGGTCGAAGCGCCGCACCGCGTAGCCCATCACGTCGGCCGGCATGATCTTGACCCGGACGCCCTGCTCCTTCAGCAGCCAGTCGACGAGGCCGCGGTACAGGTCGCCGCGCTCCGGGTTCGCCTCGGCCCACAGCGCCTCGGCCACCGCCTCGATCTCGGGGAAGTGGTTGTGGTGGGCATGGAAGAAGTCGCGCACCTCCTCCAGCGGGAACTGCGCGTTGTGCACCAGGTTCAGCTTGTCGCGGTCGGCCAGCCGTTCGCCGAGGTTCTGCAGGTCCTCGCGCTGCTCGCGGAACGCCCGGTACAGCGTCACCACCGCCTGCCCCAGCGTCGGCGCCACGGCGGCCAACTCCTTGAGGTCCTGGTTCTTGATGTCGGAGCCGTCGAACAGCGTATCGGCGAACACCTCGCGTAGGCCGGCCACCAGCCGGCTCTCCTCGTCCTCGGCGAAGGCCTGCAGGTCGACGCCGAAGTTCTGCCCCAGCTTCAGCAGCAGCGGCACCGTCACCGGGCGCTGGTTGTGCTCGATCAGGTTCAGGTAGCTCGCCGAGATGCCCAGCTGGTCGGCCATCTGCGCCTGGGTCAGCCCGCGCTCGCGCCGCAGGCGCCGCACCTTGGGTCCCAGCATCGCCTTCTTGTCCATCATCCGACCCTGCCCCACGCCCTGTCCGGGCTACCCCGCACTGCGATGTAAATTTACTAACTTTACGAATTTACAGGATATGACGAACAGCGCTTTACAAGCTTACCTTTTTACGAACAAGCACTTATTGCCATCCCGCACAGATCGTCATAACTGTGAAGCATGTGCTGCACCGCACCGCGGGGCGCAAACAAAGACAAGAAGGAACTCGCACTATGGCACCGCTCGACGAGAAGACCAAGGCCGCCATCCGCGCCGCCCGCTTCGAAGGCATCCGCCGCGACTACACCGACGCCGATGTCAAGCGCCTGAGCGGCTCCGTCAAGATCGAGTACACGCTGGCCGAGATGGGCGCGCAGCGCCTGTGGGAGCTGCTGAACACCGAGCCGTACATCAACACGCTGGGCGCGTTGACCGGCAACCAGGCGATGCAGGCGGTGAAGGCCGGCCTGAAGGCCATCTACCTGTCGGGCTGGCAGGTCGCCGGCGACGCCAACCTGGCCGGCCAGATGTACCCGGACCAGAGCCTGTACCCGGCCAACTCGGTGCCGGCGGTGGTCGAGCGCATCAACAACACCTTCAAGCGCGCCGACGAGATCCAGACCGCCGAGGGCAAGGGCGACACCTACTGGTTCGCGCCGATCATCGCCGACGCCGAGGCCGGCTTCGGCGGCCCGCTGAACGCCTTCGAGCTGATGAAGGCCATGATCAAGGCCGGCGCCTCGGGCGTGCACTTCGAGGACCAGCTGGCCTCCGAGAAGAAGTGCGGCCACCTCGGCGGCAAGGTGCTGATCCCGACGCAGCAGCACATCCGCACGCTGAACGCCGCCCGCCTCGCCGCGGACACCATGGGCACCTCGACCGTCCTGCTGTGCCGCACCGACGCGGAGTCGGCGCAGCTCATCACCTCGGACGTTGACGAGCGCGACCATCCGTTCATCGACTTCGACGCCGGCCGCACCTCCGAGGGCTTCTTCCGCCTGAAGAAGGGCACGGGTGTCGATCACTGCATCGCCCGCGGCATTTCCTACGCGCCGTACTCCGACCTGCTGTGGTGGGAGACCTCCAAGCCGAACCTTGAGGAGGCCAAGCGCTTCGCCGAGGCGGTCCGCAAGGAGTTCCCGAACAAGCTGCTGGCCTACAACTGCTCGCCGAGCTTCAACTGGAAGGGCAACCTGGACAAGGACGACATCGCCAAGTTCCAGCGCGAGATCGGCGCCATGGGCTACAAGTTCCAGTTCGTGACGCTGGCCGGCTTCCACAGCCTGAACTACTCGGCCTTCATGCTGGCCAAGGGCTACGCGGAGCGCGGCATGGCCGCCTACTCGGAGCTGCAGGAGGCGGAGTTCGCCGCGGAGTCGCTCGGCTACACCGCCACCAAGCACCAGCGCGAGGTCGGCACCGGCTACTTCGACCAGGTCGCCACGGCGATCTCCGGCGGCCAATCCTCGACCACCGCGTACAAGGACTCCACCGAGGCCGATCAGTTCCATTGATCGGTACACGGTACGAACTCAGGGCACTTAGGCTGACGCTCTGATAGACTGCGGCCGGAGGGGGGCTTCCCTCCGGCCGTTTTTTTCGTGCCGCCTCAGAGAAGCCGAAGGCCGTCCTGCGCGGGATCGATGGCGCCGAGTTCCTCGAACAGGGCTTCGATGCGGTCGACCGTGCGGGCGATGGTGAAGGCGAGGGCACGCTCCTGGCCGGCCCGGGCGAGCTGCGCCCAGCGCCCGGGGTCGGCGGCCAGCGCCGCCAGCCGGTCGGCGAGATCGTCCGCGTCGCCGTTCGTGAAGTGAAGGCCGTCAACGCCGTCGCGCACGATCTCGCGGCTGCCGCCGGTAGCGCTCGTCACCACCGTCACGCCGGAGGCCATCGCTTCGACCTGGGAGATGCCGAAGGGCTCGTCGTAGGTGCTGGGAAAGACCAGGACGTTGCTCCGCGCCAGCAACCGGATCATGCCAAGCCGGTCGAGGAAGCCCTGGAAGCGGACGCGCCCGCCGAAGCCCAGCGCCTCGCACCGCTGCCGGACCGCGTCGAACAGCTGCGGGTCGAGCACTTCGCCGGCGAAGACGCAGTCGAAGTCGATACCCCGCTCCGCCAGCAGGGCCAGCGCCTCGACCAGCACCTGAGGACCCTTGTAGTCGACGAAGAGGCTGGCAAAGGCGATGCGCAGGCGGTCGAAGGCGGGCGGGAAGGGGCGGTGGAAGAGGTCGACGCGCGCGCCCGGATAAAGGACAGTCGCACGGGAGACGTTGTAAAGCTCCCTGGCCATGCTCCCCATGACCCAGTGACTGGCCGGCCCCAGGCGGAAGAGCGGCGAGGTCGGCATTCCTCGGAAGGAATAGCTCGGCGTGCTGTTGCCGATGCAGTGGACGACCGGCACCCCGGCATCCGCCAGCACCGACAGAAAGCCGTTGGCCAGCATGTCGAGGTTGCCGACGAGGCAGGCGTCGCAGTCGAACGCGTAGGCGTCGTCGAGGATCCGCTGGTTGTTGTCGTGCGCGATCGCCTTGATCCGCTCCGGGTCGGGATCGAGGTGGGCGACGCCGTCTTCCCACGCCCCGTACAGGGACAATGAGCGCTCGACCGCGTCTTCCAGATCCGTGTCCCCGGCGACGCCGGGGCGGACGAACTCCGGCCGGTCGGCGCAGAGCACCCGCACGGCGTGACCGCGCCGGCGAAGCTCGGCCGCGAACTCCCACATCTTGCGGCCGTAGCCGCCGAACTCCTGCGGGGGGAACAGGTTGGTGACGATCAGAACGCGGCGCGTTTCGCCGCAGCTCGGCCGCTCGGCCCGCCGCAGCGCCTCATGGTAGCCGGCCCAGCGCGGGTCTTCGGCCGTCTCGACCGTCGCGACGGGGGCCATCGTGTTCCAATTGCCGTTCCAGCGCCGGACCTCAGCCTCGGCGACCGCGGCCTCAGCGGGGCGGCCCTGGGCGGCGGCGACGCGTGCCAGCGCCTCCAACGCTCCCACGTGTGCCCGGTCGAGCCCGATTGCCCGCCGGAGATGCCGTTCCTCGTCCTGAAGGTCGCCCCGCCGGCGGGCGCGCACGGAGTCCTCGAACGCCTCGTCGGCGGTCAGGGCCAGTCCGGTCGGAATTGGGGCGGTGGGGTCGGACAAGCGGGCCTCCTCGCGCGGTGCTTCGCGTGCGTGTCGGAAAGCGCGGTCACGCCGTCGCGTTGAAGTCGTCCAGCAGTGCGGCGATGCGGCCGCTGTCGGACTGGTCCATGATGACGCGTGCCCGGCGGGTCGCCTCCATCAGGTCCATGGCGCGGATGCGGCGCTTGACCACCGGGATCGCCAGCGGCGCCATCGACAGCTCACGGATGCCCAAGCCCAGCAGCAGCGCCGTGTGCCGCGGGTCGCCGGCGATCTCGCCGCACACGCTGACCGGGATGCGGGCGCGCAGCGCCGCCTCCACGGTGAACTGGATCAGGCGCAGCACCGCGGGGTGCAGCGGGTCGTACAGGCTGGCCACCTGCTCGTCGCCGCGGTCGATGGCCAGCGTGTACTGCGTCAGGTCGTTGGTGCCGATGGCGAAGAAGTCGGCGGCGTAGCTCAGCGCGTCGGCCGACAGCGCCGCGCCCGGCACCTCCACCATCACGCCCACCGGCGGCAGCGGGTCGGCGATGGGAACGCCGCGGCGCCTCAGGCGGCGGGCAACGGTGGCGATCATCTCGCGCACCGTCTGCACCTCGGCCACCGAGCAGATCATCGGCAGCAGGATGCGCAGCGGCCCGTGCGCCCCAGCGCGCAGCATGGCGGCGAGCTGCGTCTCCAAGAGCTTCGGTTCGCGCAGGCCGAGGCGGATGGCGCGCAGGCCGAGCGCCGGGTTGGCCGGCTCGGTGTAGCGGCCGGTCATCCAGCCGGCCAGCTTCTCGCCGCCGACGTCCATGGTGCGCGCGGTCACCGGGCGGCCGCCCATCCCCTCGACGATGGCGCGCAGCAAGCCGTACTGCTCGTCCTCGTCGGGCAGGTCGTCGCGGTTCATGAACATGAACTCGGTGCGCAGCAGGCCGACGCCCTGGGCGCCACCATCCAGCGCGTTGTCCAGGTCGCGCGGCAGCTCCAGGTTGGCCTGCAGGATCACCGAGGTGGAGTCGCGCGTCACCGCCGGCAGACGCTTCAACGTCTTGAGCTTCTCGCGCTCCTTCTGCCGCTCGGTGCGGCGGCGGGCGTACTCGGCCAGTTCCTCGGGCGTCGGGTCGATGACGACGCGGCCGTTGATGCCGTCCACCACCACCTGGGTGCCGTGCCGCACCCCGGTCAGCAGCCCGGCGACGCCCAGCACCGCCGGCACGCCCAGCGAGCGCGCCATGATCGCGGTGTGCCCCTCCGCCCCGCCCAGCACGGTGGCGAAGCCGGCGACGTGGCGCGGGTCGATCAGCGCGGTGTCGGCCGGGGTCAGCTCCTCGGCCAGGATGATGGTGCCGGGCGGCAGCAGCGAGAACGCCTGGTACTCGTGCCGCATCAGCGCGCGGATGACGCGCCGGCCGACCTCGCGCACGTCGTCGACGCGCGCGGCGAGGTAGGCGTCGCCCATGGCGGCGAAGGTCTCGGCGATGACGGCGATCTCCGCCTGCACGGCGGCCTCGGCGTTGATCGCCTCCTCGCGGATGCGCCGCTCCACCCCGCGGGTCAGGCGCGAGTTGGTCAGCATGGCGAGGTGGGCGTCCATCAGGATGCCGATCTCCTCCGACGCCGACTCGGGCAGCACCAGGGCCTTGGTCTTCAGCTTGCGGATCTGCCGGCGCGCCTTGCTGCAGGCGTCGGCGAAGCGTTCGACCTCGGCGTCGATCCGGTCGGCCTGCAGCGCGTATTCGGGAACGCGGACGGCACCGCTCTCCACGATGTGCGCCGGGCCGATGGCGATGCCGGGGGAGACGCCCAGGCCGCGCAGCGTACGGCTGACCGCGGCGGCGCCCGGCGGGGAATCAGTCTTCATCGAACTTGCGCAGGATCAGGTCGGCAAGCGCGCCGATGGCGGCCTCGGCCTCGGCGCCGTAGCCGCACAGCTCCACCGTGGTGCCGGGGCCGGCGGCCAGCATCATCAGGCCCATGATCGATTCGCCCGACACCACGGTCTCGCCGCGGCGCACCTCGACCTCGCAGTCGTACTTGGCGACCAGCTTGACGAACTTGGCGGCGGCGCGGGCGTGCAGGCCGCGCTGGTTGGTGATGGTCAGCGTCTGGCAGACCTCGGGCGCTTGGTGGGGCGCCTGCCGGTTGGCGTCGTCGGACATGGTCACCCGTCAGACAGCAGGGAGGAGGCGACGTTGATGTACTTCTGCCCGGCCTCGCGGGCGGCGGCCACGGCATGGTTCAGCGTCTCGTTCATGCGCACGCTGGCCAGCTTGATCAGCATGGGCAGGTTGACGCCGGCGATGACCTCCACCTTCGCCTTGTCCATGATCGAGATGGCGAGGTTCGACGGCGTGCCGCCGAACATGTCGGTCAGCACCACCACCCCGGCGCCGTCGTCCACCGCGGCGACCGAGTTCAGGATGTCCTGCCGGCGCTGCTCCATGTCGTCGTCCGGACCGATGCAGACGGCGCGGATTTGCTGCTGCTCGCCCACGACGTGCTCGAGGGCGGCGATGAACTCCTCCGCCAGCCGTCCGTGGGTCACCAGAACCATACCGATCATCGCTTGTCCTTCACGCTGGGATAACCTCCCACCCTCTTGTCGCCCGCTCCGCCCCGGATCAGCCGGAGCGCGGGCCCTGTCGTTCCAGATCCCGATGGCTGAGGGCGACCTTCAGGCCCAGATCCTTCAACCATTCCGCCAGTCGTTCGGCCACGAAGACCGAACGGTGCCTGCCGCCGGTGCAGCCGATCGCGACGGTCAGATAGCTCTTTCCTTCCTGGTTGTAGCGCGGCAACAGCGGCCTCAACAAGCCCGTCAGGTTCTGGAAGAACGCCGGAAAGTCGGGGTCGCCCTCGACCTTCGCGGCGACCGCGGCGTCGCGCCCGGTCAAGGGGCGTAAGCCCGGGTCCCAGTGCGGGTTGGTCAGGAAGCGCACGTCGAACACCAGGTCCGCCTCGCGCGGAAGCCCCAGGCGGAAGGAGAAGGAGGTGACGAACACCTGCAGCGCCGGCTGGGCGTCCAGCGAGAAGTTGCCGGCCAGCAGGCGGCGCAGGTCGTGGATGGACAGCTGCGTGGTGTCGATCGCCACGTCGGCGCGCTGCTTCAGGGGGTGCAGCAGGGTGCGCTCGCGCTGGATTCCGTCGGGCACCGGGCGGTCGTCGGCCAGCGGGTGGCGGCGCCGCGTCTCGGTGAAGCGGCGCTGCAGCACCTCGTCGCCGCAGTCGAGGAAGAGGAGGCGCACGTCGAGGTCCGGCCGCGCCTTCAGGGAGGCGATCTGCTCCAGGAACGCGGCGACCGAGAAGTCGCGGGTGCGGCTGTCGATGACGATGGCCAGCGGCCGGTGGCTGGGGTCGCCCTGCTCGATCAGGGCGTGGACCAGCGACAGGCGCAGGTTGTCCACCGACTCGTAGCCGAGATCCTCCAGCGCCTTCAGCGCCACCGACAGCCCGGCGCCGGACATGCCGGTAGCGAGCAGGACGCGGCGGCGGCCTGTGACCAGGGAAGCGTCGGGGAAGGCGTCTGGGATGGAGTCGGTCATGTCGGGCTGTGGCGGGGGGAGGGCACCGCGCCGAGGCGCCCGGCCGCCACCGCCGCGGCGGCGAGGCGCAGCTTGGCGGGGGTGGAGGCGTCGAAGGGCGAGAGCGCCAGGTGCGGCACGGAGCGGTCCATGAGCGTGACGGTTTCGGGTTCGGGCAGCCGTTCCACGTCCTCCGCGGCCACCAGATCGACGACGAGGCGGATTTCCGCGGCCTTGGCCGTGGGCACCGGCAGGATGCCGACGCCGCGCACCTCGATCAGGCCGGCGAGCGGCGCCGGGGCGGTGGCCATCAGCCGGTCGCCTTGCGCGCGCACCTCAACCTGATCGTCGGCGACGAGAAGCGCCCCATCGTCGATGAGGCGCACGGCGACATCCGACTTGCCGCCGCCGGAAGGCCCGCGCAGCAACACGCCGATTCCCCCGATCAGAACGCAGGTGCCATGAATCGTCACCATGCGGCCAAGGTGAGGCGTGCCGCGAATTCTGTCAATGGGACGGAATGGACGCCCTCCCTACGCTCCGCGGCTACGGGGTGCGCCTATGTTGCGGCGCTGCCTGTCCTCGAATTCACGAACTTAACCGTCATCCGCGCGAAGGCGGGGATGACGGTTAAGCAAATGAATTTCAGAGGTTTACCGCGGGGGCTTCGACATCACTCCGCCACCAGCGGCGCGCGGGATTCCTTTCGGATGTCCTCCAGGCGCTTGGCCAGCTCGTCGCGGCGGCGGATCATCTCGTCGATGTCGTCCAGCTCGGTGGCGGCTTGGCAGGCCTCGCGGAAGTCCTTCTCCTGCGCCAGCCGCACCAGCAGCACCTTATAGGAATCGGCGATGCGGGCGAGGTGGCGCTGGGCGCCGTTCAGCGCCTCGGCCAACTGGCTGCGCTCGACCGTGGCGGCGCGCATCATCCGCGCCAGTTCGCCCTGCTGGCGGCCGGCGTCGCGGATCAGCCGGGCCAGACGGTAGCGGTTGAAGTCCACGAGTTTGGCGCTGGCATTGGACATGGGCTCCCCCGCTTCCGATACGCCAAGGGGCCATCCGGCACGGAGGTCCGGGCGGGCTCGTCCGCCCCGGGGCCATGCGTTGCGATCCATCGGCCGGCTCAATCCGAAGGGCGAGTGTACCCCACCGGGTGCGGCGCACCTATGATCAAGATCACGCCGCGACCGGCAACCGCACCGTGAACACGGCTCCGGCCGCCTCTCCCGACTCGTCGCGACGATTGGCCGCGGCGATGCTGCCGGCGTGCGCCTCGACGATCTGCTTGGAGATGCTGAGCCCCAGGCCGGAGTGGGTGCCGAACTTCTCGCCCGCCGGACGCTCGGTGTAGAAGCGCTCGAAGATCGCCTCCTCCTTGCCCTCGGGGATGCCGGGACCGGAGTCGGCGACGGTCACCACCACCGTGTCGCCGTCGCGCCGCGCCACGACGTGCACGGTGCCAGCGGGCGGCGAGAAGGACACGGCGTTGGCGATCAGGTTCTGGAACACCTGGGTCAGCCGCCCCTCGAGTCCCGGCACCGTCAGGTCGGCGCCGGCGGGGATGGCGACGGCGAGGCGGGGGTGGTCCGGCGCGCCCTCGACGGTGGCGGCGTGGATGTCGGCCAGCATCGCCAGCATGGCGCCGATATCGACCGGCTCCAAGCGCGCGCGCGACAGCTCGGCGTCGAGGCGGGACGCGTTGGAGATGTCGGAGATCAGCCGGTCCAGGCGCTGCACGTCGTCGGCGATGATCGCCATCAGCCGTTCGCGGCGGTCGGGGTCGTTGACCCGGCTCACCGTCTCCACCGCGCTGCGCAGCGAGGTGAGGGGGTTCTTGATCTCGTGCGCAACGTCGGCGGCGAAGCGCTCGATGGCGTCCATGCGCGCCCACAGCGCGGCGGTCATGTCGCGCAGCGTGCCCGACAGGTCGCCGATCTCGTCGCCGCGGGCGGTGAAGTCGGGGATTTCCACCTGCCGGCCATGGCCGGAGCGCACGCGGTCGGCGGCCCGCGCCAGCCGGCGGATGGGCCGGGCGATGGTGCCGGCCAGATAGACCGACAGCAGCACCGTCACCGCCAGCGCGATGGCGAAGACGCGCAGGATGTCGAAGCGCACGGAGCGGATCGCCTCGTCGATCTCCGCCCCGCCGCGCGACAGCATCACGGCACCCAGCACCTGCTTGTAGCGCTGCACCGGGATGGCCACGGTCAGCATGAGGCCCGGCCGCTCGCCCGGCCGGTCGGTGCGCCAGACGGTGGAGGACTCCTCGCCGGCCAGCGCGCGCTCGGCGTCGGGGTACTGGGCAGCCCTCGCGTCCGGCTGCTCGCGGTAGAGCGGGAACGCATCGCGGCCGGGGATGGTGTCGGTCAGCCAGTTGTAGAGCGCGACCGCGGCGCGGGTCAGGGCGCCGGACTCGTCGGGCGGCGGCAGCTCGACGATCTGGATGGTGCCGGCCGAGCCGGTCAGCACCCGGCTGTCCGACACCAGCCGGCCGTCTGGGGTGAACAGGCGGGTGCGCGTCTCCGTCGCCTCGACCAGCCGCCGCACCATCTGGCGCGCCAGCTCGGGCGACAACTCGTAGATCTCGGCGGGCGCTTCGGCGGGGTCCTCGCCGGCCGGCGGCGCCTCGGCGCGCTGCACCGCGCCCTCGCCGAGCGCGGTGGCGAAGATGCGGGCCTGGGTCTGCAGCGCCTCCATCTCGGCGTCGATCAGCCGGTCCTGGTAGCGGCCGAGGTAGAGCAGCCCGCCCACCAGCAACGCCAGCGCCAGCACGTTGACGGCGAGCACGCGCACGGTGAGCGGCGACAGCCGCCGGCCCGGCTGGTGGGCCGGCCGGCGGTGCGGGCGCTCATTGCTCCTTGTAGCGGTAACCGACGCCATAGAGCGTTTCGATCTGCGAGAACTCGGGGTCGATCGCCTTGAACTTCTTGCGCAGGCGCTTGATGTGGCTGTCGATGGTGCGGTCGTCCACGTAGACGTGCTCGCCGTAGGCGGCGTCCATCAGTTGGTCGCGGCTCTTGACGTGGCCGGGGCGCTGGGCCAGCGCCTTGACCAGCAGGAACTCGGTCACCGTCAGGTCGATGGGCTGCCCCCTCCAGGTGCAGGCGTGCCGCGCGCCGTCCAGCACCATCGACCCGCGGGTCAGCACCTGGCCGGGCTCGGCAACGCCCGCTTCCTTGTCGCGGGCCAGCGACTCGCGGCGCAGCAGGGCGCGGATGCGTTCGATCAGCAGGCGCTGGGAGAACGGCTTCTTGATGTAGTCGTCCGCGCCCATGCGCAGGCCCATCAGCTCGTCCACCTCGTCGTCCTTGCTGGTCAGGAAGATGACCGGCAGCTGGGTGGTCTGGCGCAGGCGCTGCAACAGCTCCAAGCCGTCCATGCGCGGCATCTTGATGTCGAGCACGGCAAGGTCCGGCGGGCGCTGCGTGATGCCGCGCAGCGCCTCGCTGCCGTCGGTGTAGGTGCGCACCTCGAAGCCCTCGGCCTCCAGCGCCATCGACACCGAGGTCAGGATGTTGCGGTCGTCATCGACGAGCGCGATCGTCTGCGCCATGAAGTCGCGTCCCTTCTTTCGAATGTCCTACACAGCAACGCTTTCGGGCAGCTCCGTTGCCGATTGTTGCGGTGCAATCGCATAACCCGGCAGTTTTCGCTTTCATCGGGACATTCTCCGCGCCAATATGGCAGCAAAACGGCGGCGGGGGAAACTCCGCGGCACGGGCGGACGCACTCAAAAGACGAATGAGCTCAACAGCTGACTCCAGCGGCCCCAAACCCAGGGGGCCGGCGGATACCCATTCGGTGGATCAGGCCGATTCGCCGGGCGAATCCGCGCGCCGCGTCATGCGCGGGGCCGATCGGGTGGCGCTCGCCACCGCACAGAAGGACTCTGCTCAGAAGGACGGGGCCGGCTGGCCTTATCCGTCTCTGGCGCTGGCCGCGCTGGACCACGACGGCACGCCGCTGCTGCTGATCTCCCGCCTCGCCGACCACACGAAGAACATCCTTGCCGACACCCGCGTGGGGCTGCTGTTCGACGGCACCGCCGGGCAGGCGCAGCCGCTGGCCGGGGCGCGCGTGTCGGTGCTCGGCCGCGCCGTGCCGACCGACGAGCCGCGCCATCGCGACCGCTACCTCGCCCGCCATCCCGACGCCGCGCAGTACGCCGGCTTCGGCGACTTCGCCTTCTACAAGGTGGAGGTGGAGCGCGCGCACCTCGTCGCCGGCTTCGGCCGCATCCGCTGGATCGAGGCGGCGGACCTGCTGCTGCCGGAGGTGCCCGCCGACCTCGCGGCGCGGGAGGCGGACCTCGTGCGCACCATGAACGACCAGGAATCGGACGCCGTGCAGCTGTTCGCCGGCGTCCTGCTCGGCCTTCCCGGCGACGGGGGCTGGGCGGTGACGGGGATCGACCCGGACGGTATCGATCTCCGGCGGGGCGGCCGCGTCGGCCGTCTCGACTTCGACCACCGCGTCCACGACGGCGAGGGGGCCAAGGCGGAGCTGATCCGGCTCGCCGCGCGCGCCCGGCGCCAGAGACAGGACGCGGCGGGGGCGGGGAGTTCGCCCGCCGCCATCTGATCAGCTCGACACGCCAAACCAGCAAGCCGCGGCAAGCGGCGTCAAACAGCGCAACCAGGAGACCAGGACAGTGGATCGACACGGACCGACCGGCAGCCGCTATGGACCCGAGGGCCGCAGGCTGACCCTCCCGCACCCCCGCCCGCTGGCGCGGAGGGACGCGGTGTAACGGTCCGGTTCGCCGGCGATCCACGCCGGGATCGGAGACACGAGGAGAGGTGGTGCTCCGCACGGAGGCCGCCGAGGCAACATCGATTTTGGCCGGCAGGCCGCCGCGGGAAAACCGTCGGGCCGGCGAAAGGCAAAGAGGCTCTGAAATGACTGCACGTACGAGGAACAAGAAGCTCCTGGCCTGGGTCGAGGAGATCGCGCTGAAGTGCAAGCCGGAGCGTGTGCACTGGTGCGACGGATCGCAGGAGGAGTACGACCGGCTCTGCAACGAGATGGTCGACGCCGGCACCTTCATCCGCCTGAACCCGGAGAAGCGCCCCAACTCGTTCCTCTGCCGCTCCGACGCGGGCGACGTGGCGCGTGTCGAGGACCGCACCTACATCTGCTCGAAGACCAAGGAAGAGGCCGGCCCGACCAACAACTGGGTCGCCCCCGAGGAGATGAAGGCCAAGCTGGACGGCCTGTTCGAGGGCTGCATGCGCGGTCGCACCATGTACGTGGTGCCGTTCAGCATGGGCCCGCTGGGCTCGCCGATCTCGCACATCGGCGTGCAGATCTCCGACAGCCCGTACGTCGCCGTCAACATGCGCATCATGACCCGCATGGGTCAGGCCGTGCTGGACGAGTTGGGCGACTCCGACTTCGTGCCCTGCCTGCACTCGGTGGGCGCGCCGCTGGCCGAGGGCGAGACGGACGTGGCCTGGCCGTGCAACGCCGAGCACAAGTACATCGTGCACTTCCCCGAGGACCACTCGATCGTCTCCTACGGCTCGGGCTACGGCGGCAACGCGCTGCTGGGCAAGAAGTGCTTCGCGCTGCGCATCGCCTCGTCGATGGGCCGCGAGCAGGGCTGGCTGGCCGAGCACATGCTGATCCTCGGCGTCGAGAGCCCCGAGGGCGAGAAGACCTACGTCGGCGCCGCCTTCCCGTCGGCCTGCGGCAAGACCAACTTCGCCATGCTGGTCCCGCCGAAGGAGTTCGAGGGCTGGAAGGTCCGCACCATCGGTGACGACATCGCCTGGATCAAGCCGCAGCCGGACGGCACGCTGCGCGCCATCAACCCGGAGGCCGGCTTCTTCGGCGTCGCCCCGGGCACCAGCATCAAGTCGAACCCGAACGCGCTGAAGACGCTGAACGAGAACGTCATCTTCACCAACGTCGCGCTGACCGATGACGGCGACGTGTGGTGGGAGGGCCTGACCGACACCCCGCCGGCGCACCTGATCGACTGGCAGGGCAAGGACTGGACCCCGGACTCGGGCCGCGCCGCGGCGCACCCGAACTCGCGCTTCACGGCGCCTGCGGCGCAGTGCCCGTCGATCGACCCGGCGTGGGAGGATCCCGCGGGCGTGCCGATCTCGGCCTTCATCTTCGGCGGCCGTCTGTCCAAGACCTTCCCGCTGGTGTTCGAGGCGACCAGCTGGAAGCAGGGCGTGTACTGGGCGGCGACCATGGGCTCGGAGGCGACCGCCGCCGCCGTCGGCCAGGCGGCCATCCGCCGCGACCCGTTCGCCATGCTGCCGTTCTGCGGCTACAACATGGGCGACTACTGGAACCATTGGCTGAGCTTCGAGGGCAAGGTGAAGGCCCTGCCGCGGATCTACCGCGTCAACTGGTTCCGCAAGGACGAGAACGGCAAGTTCGCGTGGCCGGGCTTCGGCGACAACATGCGCGTGCTGCGCTGGATCGTCGACCGCGTGCGCGGCCGCGCCGCCGAGGCGGTGGAGAGCCCGTTCGGCTACATGCCGCGCTACCAGGACCTCAACTGGGCCGGCCTCGACTTCCCGAAGGAGAAGTTCGAGAAGATCATGAACGTCGACCGCGAGGAGGCCAAGGCCGAGGCGCGCGACCAGCAGGAGCTGTTCGACCGTTTCGGCAAGCACCTGCCGGCCGAGCTGGAGCAGGAGCGCCAGAACCTGCTGAAGCGCCTCGAGGACGCCCCCGAGGTGTGGAAGGCGGCCTGATCGCTGGCTTGGGTAAGTAAGGAAGGGGGCCGTCCCGCGGGGCGGCCCTTTTTCTGTTGCGCCCGCTATTCCCAGGCGCGCAAGGTCGCGAGGCCCATGGCGTTGACGATGTCCTCAGCCAGTTCCGACACATTCGCCACCCGCTCACCGAACGCCTTGAGCGGAAAGCTCGTGAGATCGAGTGTGGCGAGGATCAGCGTACGGTCGTCGATGACGACGGATGGGTTCAGCCGGCGATCCGCGGGGCCGGGAAAGCACTCGGCCAGAACGAGCGGAATGGCCAGGCGCCGGTCGTACTGCCGAAACAGGCTGGACTGGACGTTGACCAGATAGGGCGACGTCCGGCGGGCCGTCCCGAGATAGTGATGGACGTCGAACTGCTTCATGGATCACAGGTCCAGGTAATCGTCGGCTGCCGATCCATGCTCGGCGTGAAAGGCATTCCACGCCCTGATGGTCGGCGCGAGTTCGGCTTCCAGTCGCCGCTTCTGCTCTTCCCGGACAATGCGCGCCAATTCGGCTTCCAGGGTGGCGGACAGGTTGATGCCCAATTCCTTCGCCTGCCGCAGCAGATCCTCGTTGACGCTGAGGTTGGCGGAGCGTTTCGGTGCGTGGACGTTGTAGCCGATCATGGGGCCTCCGAAACCGCAATGCGCATATAGTCATGCGCATGCTGCCGACCGTCAAGCGGACACTCCGCCTTCCGGCAGCCTACTCCTTTCGTGACACATCCCGGTCGACCCGGTAGAATCCGGTGACATCCATGGTCGCCCGGCCATGCATGGCGTGGTGCCCTGCCGGTGTTTACCAAGCGTCAACGCCTGTTCCGGCCATTCTACACTGGGGCATACGGGTCCGCGGCGCGGGCCCGCGGGCCGGCCGGCGTCCGCGTGGCGAACGGGCCGTCGGGATCGCCAGAGCGCTAGGGGACCAGGATCATGTTCGTCATCATCGGCTTCGTCGTCGTGATCGCCTGCGTGTTTGGCGGGTACATCGCCGGCGGCGGCCACATGGGCGTGCTGTGGCAGCCCTTCGAATACCTGATCATCCTCGGCGCCGCGGCCGGCGCGTACTTCATCGCCAACCCGAAGAGCGTCATCTCCCACACCGGCAAGGAGATCGGCCACCTCTTCAAGGGCCCGAAGTACAACAAGGACGGCTACCTCGAGCTGCTCACCATGATGTACCAGGTCTTCAAGATCGCGAAGACCAAGGGCCTGCTGGCCCTCGAGCAGCACATCGAGAAGCCCGAGGACTCGCCGCTGTTCCAGCAGTTCCCCAAGTTCTACGGCGACCACCACGCCATCGCCTTCCTCTGCACCTATCTCCGCTTGATGTCGCTCGGCGCCGACAACCCGCATGAGCTGGTCGACCTGATGGAGGAGGACATCGAGACGATGCACCACGAGCACCAGCGTGTCTCCGACGCCATCCAGGCGGTGGCGGACGGCGTGCCGGCGCTGGGCATCGTGGCGGCGGTGCTGGGCGTGATCCACACCATGGGCTCGATCACCGAGCCGCCCGAGGTGCTGGGCAAGCTGATCGGCGGCGCGCTGGTCGGGACCTTCACCGGCGTGCTGGTTGCCTACGGCTTCGTGGCGCCGATCGCCTCGGGCCTGAAGAACATCTACCACGCCGAGGGCAAGTACTATCAGTGCATGAAGACCGGCCTGCTCGCCCACCTCTCGGGCTACGCGCCGGCGATCTCGGTGGAGTACGCGCGCAACGTGCTCGAACCCGAATACCGGCCAACCTTCGCCCAGGTTGAAGAGGCGACGGCGGCGCTGCCGCCGGCCTAATCCATGCCGGACATCGACATCGCCTGGAACGAGGGCGCCATGGCCGAGTGGACGGCCGCCTTCGCCCGCGTGCCGCGCTCCACCCTGCCGCAGTGCTTCGGCTACGCCCAGGCCATGGGCAAGACGCACGGCTACGTGCCGCGCCTTGGCATGATCGGATACGCCGGCCGCGCCATCGGCATGGTCCAGGTGCTGGAGCGCCGCAGCCTCAAGGTGTTCGCGCAGCGCCAGCTGCACCGCGGCCCGCTGTGGTTCGACGGTGAGCCGGAGCCCGACGTGCTGGAGGCGGTGCTGCGCCGGCTGCGCCGCGAGTGCCCCGACAACCCGCTGAACCGCTTTAGCTTCCTGCCCGAGCTGGCTGCCGCGCCGGAGAGCGAGGCGATGCTGCTGCGCTGCGGATTCCGCCGCACCGGGCCGGGCTACCGCACGGTGTGGCTGGACCTGGGCAAGTCCGACGAGGATCTGCGCGCCGGGCTGGCGCGCGACTGGCGGCAGCGGCTGAAGGGGGCGGAGAAGGCCGGCCTCACCCTCGACCTCGACCCGGAGGCCAAGAACCTGCCCTGGCTGGCCAAGCAGGAACACGACCAGGCGCAGGCCAAGCGTTACCGGGAGATGTCCGGCCGGCTGGCGGTGCGGCTGCGCAACGCGCTGCACAAGGCGGACGGCGTACTGCTGGCGGCGGCGCTGGACGGCACGGCCCCGGTGGCGGCGGCGCTGCTGCTCGGTCACGGCACGACGGCGACCTACCAGATCGGCTGGTCGAACGAGGCGGGCAAGAAGACCGGCGCCATGCGGCTGGTGCTGTGGCGGGCCCTCGGCCACCTGCGGGAGCGCGGGTTCCGCTGGCTCGACCTCGGCGGCGTCAACCCGGACACCGCGCCGGGCGTCACCGAGTTCAAGCTCGGCACCGGCGGCGAGGCCACCGAATCGGTCGGGCTGTTCCGCTGATGCTTGCGCGGCACCCGGCCGCGGCGCAGGATGATCCAAGGGCGAGGGAGGCGAGCATGGCCGACGACAACGACGACATCATGACTCCCGAACAGGCTCAGCGCGCCATCGCCCGCGCCGCGCAACGCACGCCGCAGATCTCGGCGGTGCGCGAGCGGATCGAGAAGATGACGGCCGAGGAAAAGGGCCTGGAGATGCTGGCCCAGGCCATCAGGCGCCTGCTGCACGAATAGCGCTGACGCGCTCGCTCAACAGGTTGCGGTGCCGGAACAGGCTTTGCGGTCGGTGGTGTGCGCGATCTGCAGGCCGGCGCGGGCCTCGGCGTAGGCGCGGTCGGTGGCGCGCACGGTCTGCTCGAAGGCCTGCAGATCGCGCCCGGCCAGCTTCTCGCCGGTCGGCAGATCGGCGGCCTTGGGGTTCACCTGCTGGCCCTTCTTCAGCACTTCGTAGTGCAGGTGCGCGCCGGTGACCCGGCCGGTGGCGCCGACATAGCCGATGACGTCGCCCTGTTCGACCCGGCCGCCGCGGCGCACGCCCTTGGCGAAGCGGCTCATGTGCGCGTAGGCGGTGGTGACGTCGGTGTTGTGGCGGATGCGGACGTAGTTGCCGTAGGCGCCGTGCGGCCCGATCTCCTCCACCACGCCGTTGCCGGCGGCGTAGATCGGCGTGCCGGTCGGGGCGCCGAAGTCCACGCCCTTGTGCATCTTGCTGTAGCCGAGGATCGGGTGCATGCGCATGCCGAAGCCCGAGGTCAGCCGCGCGCCGTCGATGGGCGTCAGCAGCAGGGCGCGGCGGATGCTCTCGCCCACGCGGTCGTAGTAGTCGGTGCGGCCGTCGCGCGTCTTGTGGCGGTAGATCGCCAACTCCTCGCCAGCGACGGTGAGCGAGGCGAACAGCACGTCGCCCTCGCCGGCGACCTTGCCATCGGCGGTGACGAAGCGCTCGTACAGCACCTTGAAGCGATCGCCCGGCTGCAGGTCGCGCTGGAAGTCCACCTCGTAGGAATAGGTGCGGATCGCCGCGAGCATCACGGACACCGGCACGCCGGCGCCATTGCCCGCCTCGAACAGGCTGGAGCGGATCTCGGCCTCGGCGGCGACCAGCTCGCGGCGGACCTCCTTCTTCACCTCGGCGGATTCGAAGCCGGCGTCGCCGGTGCGCGCCACGCTGACCGAGCGGACCACGTCCGCCGTCAACTCCAGCCCGACGAAGCGGCGGGTGCCGCCGCGGCGCGGCTCGAACAGCACGGTGACCTGCTGGCCCACCTTCAGCTTGCGCGGGTCGTAGACGTTGGCCAGTGCGTTGATGGCACCGTCGGCCTCGGCGCGCGGCACCGAGACGCCGGTCAGCAGGTCCATCAGCGTGTCGCCGCGCCCGACCGCCACCACGCGGCGGTCGATCCCGGCCGGGGCCGCCGCCACTTCGGTGGGTGCATCCTCCGCCGCCTGCGGGACGAACGCGTCCCACACCAAGTCGTGCACGGCCGGCTCGTCCTGTGCGGACGCGGGGAAGGACATGGTGGGGATCAGGACACCGGCCACGCCGGACGCAAGCAACGCAAGCGCGGGAAGGCTGACAACCCTCAGACGCACCGGCACCCTCCTCAACTCACGGATCCTATCTGTGCGGACCATGCTAGGGGCGTAGGGCGGAGTCAACGAACAACCGTCACCGGGGCCGCGCCCGTAAGCCGTTTTGCGGCTCGTCCGGCGGGCTGCGAAAGAAATCGTCATGGGAGTGCAAAAAAGCGCTTGCCAGGGGGGCTGAGGCGCCCCTATAAACCGCTCCACCGACGGGGCGGCCACTGAGGCGGTGCCGGCGGGGACATCCCGGAGGGT